>JBHEKO010000399.1:0-8000 GCA_041859475.1 Candidatus Hydrogenedentales bacterium | reverse complement strand
TACGCCGGTCATGAGTATGGAGTCGATGGAACACTCGCCGCGCCTGATTCTAGGCACAGTTCAGTTGGGCATGCCCTACGGCATTGCCAATGCCGCCGGGCGTCCATCGGATGCGGAAACGCGACGCATCCTGGAAACAGCGCTGGCAAACGGCATCCGGTACTTCGACACTGCACAGGCCTACGGCGAGAGCGAATAGGTGCTTGGCGCGACGTTGTCGGATTTGCGCGCGCTCGACGATGTCTTTATTACTTCGAAGTTGCGCGCGACCTTGGACCCGCGGAACACGGAGCAGATCGCGCAAGTTATCGACGAGACCTTGCGCCGACTTCGGCTTGATACCCTGTGGTGCATGCTCCTGCACACGCCCGCGTGGCTTGCCCATTGGGACGAGGGGCTGGGCGACGTGCTCAAGCGATACAAGGAACAAGGCAAAATCCAACATCTTGGCGTTTCCCTGGCCACCGCCACCGATGCGCCGCAGTGCCTCGCCAACCGGGACATGGAAGTTGTCCAGGCGCCCTGCAACGCGTGGGACCGGCGCATGGTGAAGAACGGCTACCTGCCAGAATTTCAACGGACGGGACGTTTCGCCACCGTGCGCAGCATCTACCTGCAGGGCCTGCTCACGATGTCCCCCGAAGCGGTCGCGCTGCGTCTTCCCAGGGCCTACGAGGCTTCCAAGAGATGGAGCGAACTCGCCGCGTCCATGGGCCTTACGGGAACGGAACTAGCCATGCGCTTCGCGCTCACGCTCAAAGCGCCTCTTGTTGTCGGGGCGGATTCCGCGGCGCAACTGGAGGAAACGATTCGCCTCTCCCAGCTTGAGCCGCTTTTGCGCGGCGAAATCGACGCCATTGCCGAACGCATTGACCCTGTGTTGGATGTCGAAGTCATTGAGCCGAGGCGGTGGGATCGATAAGCAACTCAAACCTCCATAATTCCGGGGAGATTTCTATATGCGCTTCTTGATCGTCGGGTGTGGTTCCATGGGGCGCCGTCGTGCGCGATGTCTACGCAAGCTGGGGTACAGCACGATTCACGGTTTCGACCCCCGGCCCGACCGTCGCGACGCAATCGCCAGGGAATCCGACGTGGTCACCTTCGGAGATATTGACCATGCCCTGGATGTCGGCGCCGATTTCGTGCTCATCTGCACCCCGCCGCACGTGCACACGCCCTATCTCTCGCGTTGCATACAGTCGCGAATCCCTATGTTCTGCGAGGCCCCGCTCACCTTGACGCTCGAAGACGCCGACTTCGTCATTGCCGAAGCCGAGGCGTCAAACGTATTCATCGCCCCAAGCTGCACCTACCTGCACAATCGAATTCATCAAGACATCAAACGATTCATGGATGAAGGAGATTTCGGTCTTCCGCTTGCAGCGGTGTCGCACGTCGGCCAGCATGCCGCCGACTGGCACCCTTACGAGGACTATCGCGAGTTCTACGTCTCGAAACGCGCCCAGGGCGGTATGTGCTTTGACATGCTTCCTCACGAACTCCATCTGTTCACGCACTATTTCGGAAGCGTTCGCAATCTCAGTTGCATGGCGCGAAAACGCAGCCAAGAGCTTCTGAGCGACGACAGTGCTTGCGACGTCTACGATATTCTCCTCGACATGAGTGCGGGCGTTTCCGTCGTCCTTCATCAAGACGTTGTGCAGCGTCCATGGGGCGAGTATCGCAAGATCGTCTGCGAACGCGGCGTCATTGAGTGGTCGTGGCGGTCTTTGCGCGTGACTCGTTACAAGGGCCCGCAATTCCTGGATGCCCCCGAATGGGAAACGATTCCGCTCCCCGGCTACGACTTCGAAAACATGTACGTCGCGGAAGTCGCGCATGCGATTGACGCCCTGCGGAACGGCACGCCCTATCTCATGCCACCCCGCATCGAGCGGGCGATACTGAACTTGGCGCTCGCCTGCGAGACGAGCTCCGAAACCGGCAAACACATCGCCTTCGGTTGAACGGGCCTTACTTCGCCGTATAGCCGCCGTCTACCGGAAGGTTGACGCCTGTGATGTAGGCGGAAGCGTCGCTCGAAAGAAACACAATCGCGCCCATCAGGTCTGCGTCGTTTCCAAGCCTGCCCAGAAACGTGCGGTCGCTATACTGCTCGACAAATGCCGGGTGATGATCCGGCGTCTGGTATCCGCCCGGGGACACGCAATTGCAGCGCACATTGCTCGCCCCGTAGTAGCTTGCGGCAAACCGCGTGAAATTGATCATCCCGCCTTTATGAAAGAAATAGTCGGGGTACCACCCACTCATCGATGTCCCCCGATAGATTGTCGGGTCCGGGCCGATCATGCCTTGAATTGACCCGATATTGACGATAGAACCGCTTTTGTGCTCCGCCATCACGTCGCCAAATGCGCGCGTTACCGTGAACAATCCCGTCGCATTGACCTCCATGCTCTCCGTAAACGCGGCCGCCTCGTCCTTGTAGCCTTTCTTCATAGGCCGCGTCACGGCGTTGTTCACCAGGACATCCACGCGTCCGCTGCGCGCCACAATTGCATCGCGTAGCGCCAGGACGCTGGCTTCATCCCCCTGATCGTATTGCAGCGGGCAAATTGAAAGCCCCTCCTTCGCGAACGTCTCGGCCAGTGCCTCAAGGCTGGCAAGATTACGCGATGCCACATAGGTCGTCGCACCTGCCTCCGCCATCGCGCGCACGATCTGCCTGCCATACAAGCCCGCGCCTCCCGTCACCAAGGCCACTTTCCCATTTAGTGTAAAACTCTCAAGCACACCCATGTCAGTTCATGTTCCTTTGTGCCACGGTTACTTCATTGCAGTGCAATTGGTCCATCCTGTCCGTACCCGTCCGTGTTAGTCAAACTCCCCCAACTCGACCACGCGCCCGTCCTCATCGCGGCTTTTGATTCCCGCGACAAGCATGCGCATCAACTCATCGGTTTCCTCAAACGATGTGCCGCACGACCCCGTTCGCAGGAATCCGACATAATCCACCAACTGCGCGCGAAACGCATAGTACGTATCGTGAAACGACACATATGCGCTGTCCTTCGTTCCGCACAACATCAGCTTCCCGAAGCCGCCATACATGTCGTCGATGGCGACAACCACCACTTCGGCTCCGTTGCGATGCGAGAAATGGACCACCGTATGTTCCTGCGTCCCGCAGTGCCGCGCGGACACAAATCCGGGTCCGATGATCGGATACACCGCCGACAACGCGTGAATGCCGTACCGTTCCCACGACTTCATCGTGGTCACCGTCGCGTAGCGCATGGCGCCCAAATCGTGCGTCGACTCGCGATAGGGAAGGAATTCCTTTGCATACGCCATGCAACTGCTCGACATGATCGCCTTGCCCTCATCATGCCAACGCCGAAAGGTGCGTAGATCGCCCTCGCTATCCACCATGGGCTTGTCCACGAATACGGGCAGGCCTGCTTCCACAAAAGGCCTGCACCGCTCCACATGTTCGCTGCCGATATCCGTGGCCACGATTACCGCGTCCACGTGGCCGATGACGTCCTCAGCCTGGCCTACGAAGTTCGGAATCAGCGAAGCCTTCGCGACGTTGCGCGCATCCTCCGGGTTGTCCGTCCAGATATGCGTAATCTTCGCGCCGGAAATTCCAAGCGTGTCCTTCGGCTGTTTGCCAAGATAATCGGGGATCGTGGCGTACGGGCATTCCTGCATGCCAACGGGATCGTATCCATTGAAGATCGCGCTCCACGAATACGGATGCCCATTGCCGTCAACCATCCCCAACATCGCAATGGAAAGCTCTTTGTCGCCCAGTCCTTGAAAACGCACGGTATTTGAATCCTTATCGGTAGATCACAACAACCGCTTGAAACCCTCGTGTGCCGCGGGACCGCGCAAACGCTGTGCGGCATCTCCTTCGGCGATGGCTTGTGCAAGCACGCCAAACGCCTCCTCCACGGCCTTCTCGAAACCCGCCACAATCGCATCCGTGTGGGCGAGCGTCGGATAGATCGCCGTCCCCGCGAGATACCCGCGGTCCAGCATCTCTTGGGTGTACAGAGACCGTAGCGTGTTGGCGTCTGGGTAGTCGAATCGGAAGTGGGAGAGGCACGGATACCCATCCGCAACGATTACCGGAACCCCCTGCTTCCTCGCGCACTCGGCCCACACGCGTTTCACCTCGGTTCCGATGCGCGCAACGTGGCCCGCAACATCAAGGTCGCACAGCTTGGTCAGCGTAGCCAGCGCCGCCGCGGGCCCCACGCCTTCCGTCCAATACGTGCTGCTGATGAACGATTCGTGCGCGCCGGACATCGCGTCACGCGTGCCGATCACCGCGCCGATGGGATGGCCATTTCCGAGGGCCTTCGCGAACACCGCAATGTCGGGGGTGACGCCTAAGCGCAGATGCGCCCCTCCGTGTACCAAGCGCCAGCCGATCGTAATTTCGTCGAAGACCAACAGGCCGCCCTTGGCATGAACGCCATCGCGCACGAACTCCAGGAAACCGGGATGCGGATCCTCATACCGGCACGGCTCCATGATTACGCCCGCCAACCGGTCGCCGTATTCGTCGAGTATCTTCTGAAACGCCGTGCGGTCGTTGTACGTGAAAGGAACTGCCGTGCCTCGCAATTCTCGCGGCACGCCCAACGGATCCAGCCCCGGCAATAGGTGCCCCCGCAGCGCATCCGAATCGCCAAGATTTGCCGCGAGATACCAATCTTGCCAACCGTGATATCCGCAGATCGCGATGACCGACCGATCCGTCGTTGCCCGAAGAATGCGCGCCGCAACGGCGCACGCCTCTCCGCCGCACCGCGTGAACCGCACGCTATCGGCCCACGGGTGTATCTCGCACAAGCGATCCGCGAGCGCAACTTCCTCGGGCGAATTCAGAGTGCACATGCTGCCCTTTTCCACTCGCGCAACGACGGCCCGCGTCACGTCCGGGTCTGCATAGCCCAACAGGCACGATCCCACGCCATTGTGGGTCATGTCGAAGTAGTGCTTCTCGTCGAGATCCCAAACCTCGCATCCCCGCGCCTCCCGCGCATAAGCGGGCCACTGATCGGGAAGAAACATCTCCGGACGCTTGCTCAGCAGTTGCGTCCCGCCGGGGATACGCGTCTTCGCGTGCCGATACAGTGCCTGCGTAGCGCCGCCCGGTTCTAATTGGTTCTCAAGCCCCATCGCTCGGTTCCCCCTCGTGATGACTATGCCTACCGTGATTCTACAAGGATAGGGACTTGGCTACGGATTGGCAAACCAGGGTAGGGACGTTTCGCCGAAACGTCCGTGGGTCACCACCCGTCTCATACGTCCGCGAATCACCAACTGCCTTCACCATCAACTCCAACAAACGCTTGATATTCATCCCGCCTCAAGTTCAGCATGGAAGCCGGGGAGGGCGGCTCCCTAAAAAACATAAAGGAATCTTCCTCAATGCTCACTGCCGGCTTCGCGACTCGCTGTGTCACCCCCGCCATCGGTTCATGCATCCCTGGCCTCTTCGAACGCCGAACATCCACGGACGTTGCGGACGATCTCTTTGCCCGCGCCGTGGTAATAGACGACGGCTCGTTGGCCATCGCGTTGGTTCAAGTGGACACAATTGCCTTGCCTAACGCCGTGGTGCTCGATGCACGCAAACGCATCCACCGGCAAACCGGCATCGCGCCGACGGCCTGCCTTCTCGCCGCCACACACACGCACTCCGGAGGCCCGGTCGCGGATCTCTTCGCAACGTCGTGCGATCCCACCTACTTGAAAGTACTGGCGAAGGAAATCGCCGACGCGGTCATCGAGGCGCATGCCGCTCGACGCCGTTGCATGGTGGGCACCTCAATTTCTCACGCGCCCGGCGTGGCATTCAATCGCCGGTTCATCATGAAGGACGGCACTCAGGTCACCCACCCCGGCAAAATGAACCCCGCAATCGACCGCGTGGCCGGGCCTGCCGACGACACCGTCACGGTCGTCGGATTCGTCGATCCCAAGTCGCGCGCGCCCCTTGGCGCCATCGTGAACTTCTCATGCCACGCAACGCACATGAACGGACTCGAATTCTCGGCGGACTACCCACATTGGGTCGTTCAAGTACTGCAATCCGCCTACGGACCGGATTACGGCGTCGTCTTCCTCAACGGCCCCTGCGGCGACATCACACAGGTCGACAACCTCGATCCGCGTCCCCTCGAATGCGGGCCCTACTGGTGCGAACGCACCGGCCGCGCCGTGGGCGGTGCCGCGTTGCACGCACTTGCGGTCACCGACTACTTTACTTCGGCAGGTATCGACGTGGCGACAGTTGGCGTCAGCGCTGGCATCCGATCTGCCTCTGCAAAGGACCTCGATCAGGCGAGGAAGTTGCTCAAACGTTCTGCTCCGGAGAGCGAAGACGTTGCCGTCTCGTACGCCCGCGAACTCCTAGCCGTCGATGCCATGCGCAGAAAGTGCGCAACCGCGAATCTTGAGATTCAAGCGTTGCGCATCGCGGATACGCTTTTCTGGACGGCCCCCGGCGAATTGTTCCAAGCGTTCGCGGCGGATGTTCGTGCACGCTCGCCATTTCCCAGGACATGCGGTGTCGAGCTCGCAAACGGATATTCCGGATACATCTGCACGCCTGACGCCTACTCTGGCGGGGGCTACGAAGTTCGCCTTGCGCGCAGCAGCATGCTCGAAGAAACGACGGGTAGTCACATTGCCGATGCCGCGTCCCGGCTCGCGGAAATTCTGCACATGCGCGCGAGTCGCGAGCTAGCCGGTCTCCCCAAGAAGCGCCGCTGGCCAACAGTCGTGGATACCGCCCTCGACGGCATCAATGAAATCGAGCGCCGCCGCCGTAAGTAAGGAAAAGCAAAAAAACACCGGCGTGAGCAGTTTCCCATGCGGGTCAACGGCTCCGCCGGTGCTGGTTTGCGCTCTCTCTATCCGACCTCTACAACCTGTCCAGTCCGGCTCGACTCATAGCATGCCGCCAGGACCTTCTGATTCCAAAGTCCAATTCTGCCATCCTGCGGCGGGGCGACGTCGTCAAGCACGGCTTGCGAGAAGGCCTCGATCTCGGCGCGATACATGTTCACCGGCTCGGGCGAAATCGTCTCGCTCTTGCCGGTGACGCGCGCCTGCTGCGCCTCGTATCCCCGCGACTCTTCCTCGATATACGCGGTCATTTCGCCCAACGCGCCTTGCCCAATCGTGCCCTCGGCGAGAATACACCCTTGCGTGCCATACAGCTCAAGACGGTTTCGCGAGCTGGCGTCCGGCACGTTGAACAGTACGTCTACGACACCCCGGGCGCCGTTCTCGAACTCGGCGAGCACAACTGCGGTGTCCTCGCTGCGATATGCATGCACCAAGCTTGCGGCGCTACACGAAACGCGTACGATCCGGCCGAAGAACATCTCCAACAGATCGAGGCAATGACTGCCTAAATCCGCAAGGCTTCCGCCGCCGCCCTTCACGGGGTCCTGCCGCCATGCCCCCTCGATGGGGGGATACCAGCATGACAACTGTGCGCGTGCAAATACCGGCCTGCCGAGCCGTCCAGCTCGGACGATCTCCAGCGCAGCCTGATGCTGTGCGTGAAATCGCATCATCAGCCCCGTCCCCAGTTTCACGCCGTTCGCGCGGCACACGTTCACCATGGCGCTCGCTTCGTCGACGCTCACGCCCAGCGGCTTCTCGCAAAATACATGCTTGCCTGCTTCGGTTAATTCGCAAGTCGCTTCCAGTATCGCGCGGATTTGCATTTCGGTAATTTCCGGGTAGCTCACGCCCAGGCGCACGCCCCGGTGACCCAACATCGGATTATTTTCGTGCAATGCCAGTACGCGTTTTTTCAAAATATTCATACTGACACCCAATTCTTTGCTAAGGGATTGCAATTTCAGCTTATCATGCGGTACAAACTCATGCAGCGGGGGATCAAGAAGCCTTATGGTTACACCATAACCTTCCATGGCACTTAAAATTCCTATAAAATCCTTTTTCTGCATTGGTAGAAGTTTTTTCAGGGCTTTTTTTCT
>JBHEKO010000296.1:0-4098 GCA_041859475.1 Candidatus Hydrogenedentales bacterium | reverse complement strand
TCTTGAATTTCGACGACTACAACACGGACGTGAAACAGTTCCGCAAGGCTCGACGCACGTTGTTGAAGCGGCTCAGCCAGAATTGAGAGCAGGCGAGTGCTCCGCAACAGGAGAGCGTTGTGATGCAAACGAGATTTGTGGTCTTGGTGTGCATGCTTGCCGCCGGATTCGCCGCGTGGGGGCAAGCGCCGGCGGAATTGCCGCTGTTCGAGGTGGGGCGCACCGATTTGCCCGGCTCGCTTGCGAACCCCGGCGAATGTGAGCCGGTGGAATTTCAGGGGAGCACCTACCTGAAAATTGCGTCCGAGACCGACCCATACACGCCACGAGCTTATCGGATTATTTTCCCTGCACAATTGTTAAGCGCCATGGAGAATCCTGTCCTGGAGATTGCGTTCTACGACGGCGGCGCAGGCCTCATCCAACCAGGCATTCGCGTTGGAAAGGAACGGATAGGGTTGGGGCGGCAACAGTCGTACACGCGGCTAAACACGCAGCAGGAGAGGGTCGCCTATTTTGCCGTAGCTTCGGGGAAGGCCACGCTTGAAGGGGAGGCTGAACTCTCCATCTCGGGGCTTCAGTTTCTTCGCTCCATTCAACTTCATCCTGCCTTCACCGAGAGCCAATGGGATGATGTGGTCGCGCACCTCCCTCGCAAAGTTACACCCATGGTTGCATTGCAGCGGCCGGCAGACTTGGTGACGACCTCCGGGATTCGGGTAATGGGCACCCAACCCAACCCAAAAGAAGACCTCCTCGTAGTGCGCGAATTGGCTCCCTTGGCGAAGGTGCTGGGATTCAACGCGATTGAGATGTACGTGCGTTGGAACATCATCGAGCCCAAGCGCGAGGGAGAGTTCGATTTTACGTACTATGACACGCTTGTGGCCGCACTAGGCGAGTACGACCTCAAATGGTTTCCGCTGTTGATCGTGGGGTCCGCGTACGCGCTTCCGACCTGGTTCATCGAGAGCAAAGAAAACGTGGGGTTCGTGTGTTTGGAGCACGGCGAGTCGAATCCCATTCAGAGCATTTGGAGTCCGTACCACCGCCGCCACGTGACGCGTGTGCTGACCGCCTTTGGTGAGCACTACGAACCGACGGGGACGTTGCAGGGTGTGCGGCTTGGCCCCAGCGGCAACTATGGAGAGTCGCAGTATCCCGCCGGAGGAAATTGGGCAATCGAAGGAAAGAAGATGCACATCCACATAGGGATGTGGGCGGGGGACGCGTACGGGCGCGCCAACTTCGCCGATTCGATGCGCAGCAAATACGGCGACATAGCGAAGCTCAATGAGGCATGGGGCTCTTCGGTGGCAAGTTTCGACGCTATTCCTGTCGTGTTGCCGCAGACGATGCAGTCCCAGCGTCAGCGGATTGACTTCGCCACGTGGTACACGAAGTCGATGTCGGACTGGTGCGCCTGGTGGGCGGAAGAGGCGGCGAAGGCGATGCCGCACACGCCGATCTATCAGTCCGCGGGCGGTTGGGGATTCTTGGAAGCCGGCACCAGCTACAGCGACCAAGCAAAGGCGATGGTTCCGATTCACGGCGGGATTCGCCTCACCAACGAAACAGACAGCTTCGAGCAGAATATATGCGCGACGCGACTTGCGGCCACGGCCGCCAGATTGTACGGGATAAAGCTGGGGTATGAACCGGCGAGTTCTCACACAGCGCGCGGGATCGTGGGACGCCTGTTCAATACTGCGTCAACCAATGGGGAACACTTCTTCACCTATTCGGGAAATATCTTCGGCACGGCGATGGCGATCGACAAGTGGCTTGAGTACTTGCCGGTCATGGACGCGAGGCAAGAGCCGCTGGTCGAAGTGGCCGTGTACTACCCTGAAACGATGAACCAGCTCGACGACGGTGCGTTTCGCGAGTTGTATGCGTGGGGATTCAATCCGCGCGCGGAAGCCGCACGGCGTGCGGTGGAAGTGGACTATCTCGATGAGAACCTCATCCGGGACGGATTTCTCGACCGATACAAAGTGCTCGTGTTTGCGTGGGGCAACAAGATAGAGCCGGATGTCCTGGAGCGCATCGACGCGTGGGTGAGGAATGGCGGCACGGTCATCTATCCGTCATTCCCGCGCGGCCCTTTGACAACGGTCGAGGGTGACAAGACCGTATTCACGCGGTGGGAATCCGGCGATACGGGCAAGGGGCGTCTGAGCCGTTTCAAGGGAGACATGGACCCTGAGAGCCTGTACGGAACATATATTCGCGAGCAACTTCGGACCGCCGAGAGCCTGAATCCGTGGACGAAGACTGTTGTCGGAATGGACTGGCCTGAGTACACGTTTGCGTCAATCCAAAAAGACGGACACGTGCTTATCCTGAACTATGGGGACGTGGCGCGGACGATAGTGTTTCCGGACGGCAAGCGCGTTGATGTGCCGTCGTATGGAATTGCGCGCTGCGCGCTGTAAGGAGAAACGAAGTGCAACGCCGACAGTTCTTGAAGATTGGTGCGGGCACGGTTGCTGCGGGTGCTGGCTGGCCGGCATCGGCGGCGGAAAACGCGACGGAAGCGCCGGCGACTCCAGCGACTCTCCTTCATAGCTACACGGAAGAAGACCATCGGAGACGCCTGCTGAATATCGGCGTATGCACGCAATCGATACGCGCATGTATGCGCAAGCATCTCGTTACGGACTATCTGCCCGCACAATGCTGCTACAACCTTGGTGAGTACCCTGGGCGCGCGCCCTACAATCCCGATGAGCAGGATGAGGAGGAACTGGACCGCCTGAGGGATCACGGCATTCAGGTGCTCCAGGTGTTCGACGATTGGAACGATTCGCTACGGCTCTTTGGGGGCGACAAGTACACGGCGGTGAATCCAGCAGGGTATCACCGCTTTCTCGATATGGCGCACCGGCGCGGCATGAAGGTGCTCACCTACACGTCGCCCTGTTTCATCGAGCGCGCGCACCCGGAGTTCCGCCAGGAGTGGAGCAGGGAAGGCGATTTTCTCATCGTCGGGTACTGGGATATGGCGCGGTGCTCGCCCGCAAGTCCGGGGTGGCGCGCGTTCGTCCTGCAGCGTATCGGGCGGATCATCGATGAGTACGGGGCTGACGGTATCTACATGGACGGCGGTTACCTCGCAAATCAATACGCCGCGAAGCAGAAGATGCCGCTTGCGAAGGACGAGCTGGTTGCGTTCGACGAGACCCCTGAGTACGACGGCGCATTCACGGATTTGCTCGCGTTAGTGTACAACGAGGTGAAGCAGCGTGGGGGCATTCTCAAGTTGCATGTCAATGGCTCGGAACAACCGCAGAGCGGCGGCCTGAAGTTGTATGACTATCTGTGGGTGGGCGAGGGCGTTACGCAGGCGGACCCGCTCCGCGAGGCCGTGAAGAACCATCCGCCGTATGTCGTGCCGTGCATCGACCTGGGGTTCACGAAGCTGGAATCCGAAGACGAGGCCTTCCTGCACGCGATACCGTACTTGCAGTTTCCCGTTATGATGGGCGGACGCATCTTCACCGGCGAGCGCGGCATGATTCCCGGCGTGAAGTACAACGACGATTTCTGGATGGAGCGATGCCGGGCAGCTTGGAAGCAATATCAGGAAGACCCAAGTAAGTTGCATTGCTACAGCGCGTGGGACGCGGTGCCCGGCAGTGCTGAAACGCGTTCTACGCATGCACGCTGGCTGAAGCAGTACATGCCGCTCGTGGAAGAGGGGACGTGGGCCTATCTTGAGATTGGCGATACGACGCTGTTTGCCGAGCCCCTGCCGAAGGACGTCGTGGCGTCGGCATTCGCGAATCGGGAACTACATCTCGTGCTTGCAAACTATGGCCGCACACCGGTGGACGTGAAGACGACGGATAAATTTGTCGCAAGCGACGGGAGCGGCGCGGCCCCAAGCACCGCGTGGAGCTTGCCTCCACGGTCGTTGCAGGTGCTGAGGCGGCATGCGTAATCTACATCGCCGGGTGTACAATTGGATTGTGAAAACGTAAGGAGCCGAGCGAAAGCTATGAGTACCCTTAGCCTCGAACTACCTTCGGACATACGCCCGGACGAAGCGACGCTATTGCTTGCCACAAAGCTTTGGGAGACGGGCCGTCTGTC
>JBHEKO010000138.1:0-3213 GCA_041859475.1 Candidatus Hydrogenedentales bacterium | reverse complement strand
CGCCTCATCGCCGCTTACGCTCGAATCGGGAAGTTCTGCGTAGAACTCGATGAGCTTGCGATATACAGCGTCATTGTTCGCAAGATCATAGATAATGTTGCCCAAACTCGAAGCGGATACATCAGGGATGTTGATTCCCTTCAAGATGACGGAGCCGAAGCAGTCCGCTGAGCCCCTAAACTGTCCGTTTGTTATCGGTAGTTTTGCATCAAGCCGCCATTCCTTTTGATCGGTTGACATGGATCGCGCGAACAACTGGATGTCGCTGGCAGGCAACTCGAACGGCAGAGTGGCCGAAGCGAGCTTAGCCTCAATACTAGCCGCTGTTCCATCTAAGAGACTCGCATCGGGTCGGAACATGTCCATCAGCTGAAAGTACTTTATGAGCTCAACCGCTAGACCATGCGCGATCGCTGCAAAACGAAAATATTGATTGGGGAAACAGACAATGTTTCCTCCAGTGATCTCTAGTGAGCTGGTGTACAGGCCGATATCTCGAATTCCTCGGATGACTCCCCTGAGCTCCGCCCGAAGCGACGCGGGAAGCGCGACCTCGGCGAGCGAGGCCGAATTTACAACGGGCTCAGCAAACGTCTCTGCGGCACACCTCCGAAGATCGGCTAACATCTTGCTCCTTTCAGTAAAGCGTGGCTGCGATGCGTTTTGCGATTGCTTCGATCACCGGTACTGAGACGCTATTGCCGAATTGTTTGTAACCTTGCACGACTGACTGATGAATGGCGAAGGATTCAGGAAAGCCCTGCAGACGTGCGGCCTCTCGATGGGTCAACTTTCGGGGATTTTCGCCGGGGATATCCGCCACAAGTATTTCGCTACCGTCCTTGTAGTAGCGAGCGGAAATCGTATTTGCGTAACGAGACTCAGGAGAGACTAGACCAAATCCAAAGCCCTTTCCGTTCTTCGCGTTCTCCATCTTTCGACGCTGATGTCCGCTCCACAGCCTATTCGACAACCTGTACTTCTCCGACGGATGCGACTCGAGAATGTCTCCAACGCGAGTCGGTTCACCCGACGGAGTTGGATAGTCAAATCGCTCCAGCGCGCCTTTGCGCCACAGCACGATGTAGATGCGCTGACGATTCTGTGGAACTCCAAAGTCGACCGATCTCAGCACCATGCTCTTCGCGGCTTCCTGGATTTGAGTCGTCGTTCCAGTCTCGATCACTTTGCTCGAGATATTGCAATCGTACTGTATTGACGTCAGTGCCTTGAGAATTACTTGGAGCGTCTGTCCACCGCGGTGGCTAATCAGCCCGCGAACATTCTCCAACAACGCAAATTTCGGGCGTTTCGCCTCAAGAATCTGGGCGATGTTGTGGAATAGCGTACCACGAGTGTCTTCAATTCCCAACTTCAACCCAGCGTGCGAAAATGGCTGGCAGGGAAAGCCCGCGAGCAACACGTCGTGATCTGGGATTTCCGCTGGTGAGATTTTGGTGATATCTCCGAATGGCCGTTCCCCGTGATTCACTTCGTAGGTCTCTTGTGCATGCCGATCAAACTCGGACGAAAAGACGCAACGTCCTCCAGCATTCTGAAAGCCGATGCGCATTCCTCCAATTCCGGCGAACAGATCAATGAATGTGAAACGAGCTCTTTCTCGCGGCTGGACCGCTCGCGTCGCGTCTAAATCCCGAGCAAATTGCTTCCGCGAGCTCAAAAGTCCCGCAGACCGAAGCTTGGCCTCGATCTCATCCCGCGATCGTTCGCCGAACAGGGCGTGATTGCCGGCAATGGCGTGAGCCCACTGGTGGGCGACCGCGGCAGGGTCTGTGCCTTCGGGCGCGCTTTCGATCGAGATGAGGGAAAGGGCGCTTTCGATCGACCGAAGCAGCTCTTGTCCTGGAACAACTTCCTCACCCAAGTTCTCCACTTACTTCTCCGTCGGTCCAACGTAGTCAGTTTATACTCACAGCCGTTGGGTTAACAACGACGCGCGGCCGAAGAGCCGAAGCGGCGAGCGGTTACGTCGACCAAGGTCTGCGGATGTCAGCGCCGCCACCGACAGGCCTGCCAAGAATCGCTTGACCGCTCGTTTTGCGTGCGCTTTTGCCGAAGCCCCTGAGATCGTGATCTCACCCGATGTCCTAACTCCGCAAGACGCTAATACTAACTTCATTCCAGCGTCCGTTCCATTCCGCAGGCGTCTGACTCGGGCAGTCGCGCCCCATGGACATGTGCAGGGCATGCGGGGTCGGGTCCAGTCGCGGTTTTGGCACGTGAAACTTAGGACCTTGATCACACGGCCGTGGACCGCCTAGGCCGGCCGAAGCGATTGCGCCAGAACCAGCTCGCGTGTCCGTCCGACTCGCGTGGGCTTGAATTGAATTGGAGGATTTCGGAAGTGCCGAAGATGCTCACACTCCCGTCCCATGACCGGCACCGTGCAACCTGAAAAGCTACCATCAGACATTCAGCGTATTTCTGTTGCTCGAAGCAGAAATATGTCTGCCATTAAGGACCGCGATACTCGACCTGAGCTACTGGTGCGGCGGATGCTGCACGCCGCCGGCTTCAGGTTCCGCCTCCAGGTTCGCGAGCTTCCGGGACGCCCCGACATTGTCTTACCCCGGTACCGGACGGTCGTACAGGTGCACGGGTGCTTCTGGCACTATCACGGCTGCAAAGACTCGGGGATTCCAAAAACGCGACCTGATTTTTGGAAGACGAAGTTGCTCGCAAACAGAGATCGGGACGCAAGAAACGAGTGCGAGCTTTTGGAACTAGGCTGGCACGTGGAAACGGTCTGGGAATGCCAGCTTGCCGATGCAACCACGTTGCGCAGAGTTCTGATGCGCCTGCGACGGAAACGGGCCCGCATGCGCAGCTGACGATGCTTTGGAACGAAGAGAATGCAGCGTCAGTTCGATCCTGCCGCCGCCGTTCAATTGCCGCGCTCATTCTCCGCTCACGCAAATCCGTCCGAATTCGCACGCTCAAGGAGCCGTACTAGAATCGTGCTATCCTCTTCACCTTGCGGATACCAGCCGGGTCTGGACGCGCTCTGTAAGACTCGCGACTCTTTGAGCGTCATTTCGAACCTGTTCTCCGCGATCCATCGACTTAGCGTCAGCCAGCCCGCCACCCCCCGTGCTACAACTGTCGACATCGCATCAACTTCGTGAGACGTGCGGGCGTCATCGTTCGCTTTGACTTTACGGGATCGAACGCTCGCGAGGTCATCGAGCTCGT
>JBHEKO010000023.1:0-6481 GCA_041859475.1 Candidatus Hydrogenedentales bacterium | reverse complement strand
TTCCCATCCGATCCAAATTCGACGAGCAACTCGCCGTCAAATGGCTCCCCGACGGCGCGCTGGAAAAACTCGCCTCAAGTAAACCCTAGCAATCTCTGACATCCCATCTGCGAGAGCCAGTGCCCTGAGGGCAGGAAGCATGCGTGCTTTGTCGGCTCGCCTGTCAGACGCCGGAATCATGGGCCGGGAAACACAGGTATTGAACGGAACAATTGTCGTGTTTTGCGTTTGGATTCGTGCCTGAGTCCAGGATTGAATTTGCACTGATTTTGGACTAGACTGATCTAGCACTATGACGTGCGCATGCAGCCTTTGCGGGTAATCTGAAGGAGTTGGGGGATGGCTGTGGAGCCGGTCACGTTCGATTTCACTGCCTTGATTACAGCGATTCGGCGGGTGGATGAGCACCTTGCCGTGCAGGCAGGCAAGGCGGTTAATGTCTGCTTGACCTTGCGCAACTGGATGATAGGACTGCATATAGCCGATTTCGAGCTGCACGGGGCTGACCGTGCCGCGTACGGCGACAATCTTCTCGGGGAACTGTCGATTGGACTGCGGGCACTTAAGGTGAGCAATACCGGGCGCAGACAGCTCTACAACTATCTTGCCTTTTTTCGCGCGTATCCGCAGATAGTGCGGACGGTGTCCGCGCAATCAAGCCATCTACTTCCAGGTCATATCGGCGAAGAAAAAGTGCCGACGCTGTCCGCACAATTGGCAATTGATCCCGAGAGGCTCATTAACTCTTTGTCTTACAGCCACTTCGAACTGCTGGTCAGCCTTGACGACACTATCAAGCGCGTTTTCTATGAAATCGAGTGTATACGCGGCAACTGGTCCGTACGCGAGCTGAAGCGGCAGATTGCCAGCCTTTACTTTGAGCGTACCGGGCTGTCGATCAACAAAGGCGCTGTAGCCGAGATGGGCCATTCCGCGGCGCAACAGGCTGAAACGAGACTCGCTATCCGTGACCCTTACATCTTCGAATTTCTGGGCCTCAAACCTCAGGAAGCTATGAGTGAATCTGCCCTGGAGGACGGTCTACTGGACAAACTTCAAGAGTTCCTCTTGGAACTCGGTCGAGGGTTCTGTTTCGAGGCGAGACGGAAGCGCATCCTGATTGGCGACGAGCATTATTTCGTGGATCTCGTCTTCTACAATCGTGTGCTCAAATGCCACGTACTGATCGAGCTCAAGGTGGACGATTTCTCGCATGAGCAACTCGGGCAACTCAACACGTATGTGAACTGGTATCGCGCCAACGAAATGTCCAAAGGCGACAACCCTCCCGTCGGCATACTTCTGTGCACCCGAAAGAACGACGCTCTCGTCGAATATGCGCTCGGTGGATTGGATAACCGGCTCTTCGTCTCCAGGTACCAACTCCAACTGCCCAAGCCCGAGGAAATCCAACGCTTCCTGCAACATGAGATAGAGATGCACCTCGCCGCGCCCGTGTCGAACGAGAGCGGGGCGCGGAAGTTGTAGCGAGAATTCGACGCAAGGACGCGGAGTCGCAAGGCGCGGCCATGTGGGTAGAGGCGAAGACGCGCGAGGCGGCGTTTCAGGCTATTCCGCGACCGTGAGCGCGAGCGTCGTTTCTGTGTCGGAGCCGGGCAGCGCAGCCGCCCAGTACCACGCGCTTACATCGGGCCAGGACGGCGCGTCGCGAAGCCAATCCGACAAGTCCTCCCGTTGCTGCGTTTCGTTTGATGCACCGGCAGTCTCCTGAATGGCGAAGTAACACTGGCTCACCACGCGCTGCGTGCCATCAGGACCTGTATACCGAAATCGGCTCCACACGTGGCCCTGCTCATCGCGCAAACTTGCCATGGGCGCGCACGTTCCTCCCAATGCCGCGTAGCAATTCTCCGCCGGGTGCATTTTCCGTGTCGCTTCTGTGCATTGGCGCAGCAACACAACCTTTCCCGTGTCGCCCACGCGGAATTGCGCCCACTCCCCGGGAAAGCCGGATAGAAACTCGTTGATACCCTCGGGCAAAGACATTGGTACCAAGGGTTGTCCTTGCCACGATTTCGGCCAGGCGGCAGTTGCTTCGTTTGCCGCGACGGCGGTGTGGCTGTTTCTCGGGAATCCCCCAATCGCCGCAGCCACGCATGCGAGTAGGAATACGGCCTTGGCGATGCGACCGGCACCCGCGCATTCTCGGACGGGCTGGGCCGAGCGCATTTGCCGGCACTGCAAGAACTTCGCTGTGATCACAAGAAGGACTGCGCATTCCACAAAAACGATAATGCCGATTGCCGTGTGCGCAGCGTCTTCCGAAGGCACGTTGACGAGGAAGAGACTTGCTGCGCGGTGCGCGTTGCCGAACAATGCAACGAGCACGGAGACGCCAAGCAATGCGAGGGTGGAAGCTGGACGCAATTGGAGCAGAAGCGATAGCGCCCCTGCCAGCACGAACGCGGCGGCCAGCATGCGGATGCCGCTGCAGGGGGCATCGACAAAGACTACGCTTCCCCCGCTGCTGAGTCCCGTCCCGACGCTTGTCGCATTTCCGAGCAGCATGATGGCGGCGAGCTTGCTCGCGCAGAGCCGAAGCGGGAAACCCAGATAGAAGTCGACTGCTGTACCCACGTGCGGGGACACGATCAGAAGGGGCAACAGTCCCCAACTTGATGCTCGGGTATCGGCCGGAAGCACGGCAAGCATCACGCTGCCGAGCGCCACAACGGCAAATTCACAGGTGACAAGCCGGGGCACGTGAGCGAAGGAGGCCGCGTAAGCCAGGAGCAGCGCGGCTGTAAGCAGCAGCCAATTCTTCGCGGGGGCGGCAACTAACCGGTTCTCCCGTGCGCTTTCGCAGAGAAGGTAGATCCAGGCCGCAATGGCCGCCCCGAATACCCATGCGCCCCACGCTTCACCCCACGGAGCAGTCCACCGTTCCCACATGGAGACGAACGCGGCCCAGCACGCAATCGAGACGAACGCCACCTCGGCTATGGCAGTCCCCGCACCTTTGGCGACGCCGGTCATGCAGCCTTACTTTGCCATGTGGGCCGCGCGTCGAGCGGCCTTGGACTTCAACGCTACGATCAGGAGCACAAACGCCACGACAATCAGCAACGCCCACTCTTCCGGTTCGGGAATGCCGGGTATTGCATCTTCATCGGCGGAGGGATCAAGCCCTGCCGCGTCGTATTGTTCTTTCGTCTGCAAGACGACAGCGCCGGTGAGCGGCGTTACGATACGCACGGATTGTGCGAGCTTCGCGGCTTCGGTCTTCCGTGCCGCGTCCGAGGATTGGAACGCTTCGGCGACAGCGTCATTCACTGCGAGCCGGACCATGTGGTCCGAGGCGGATGGGTTCATGTTTGGTCCGGAGGTTGCGGCTTCGGACGCAAGACGGTAGGCGAGAGCGAGCTCATTCCCTGTTCCGTTCTGCACACAAGAGATCAGCGTATCCGTGAGCGAGCCAATCGCTGGCACGCGTTCCACCATCCCGGTCAGGCTATTCAGCACACGGTTGGGTCCGGGCAAAGCAGGGACGGCAAGGAAAGCAAGCTGTCCGTTGTCGCCTGCCGGGCGGCGCCGCATCCATTGATTCAGGCCTTCTGCGGACGACAACTCGACTACCTGAGGGCCATACACCCAGACAACCGCGCCGCCTTCCTGAGCTTGTGCCGACAAGAGGCTCCATGCCTTCTCCAACGCGGGCGCTGCATCGCATCCTCCTTCAAACGTGCGCGACTTGAACCACGTAGCGAGTGCGGCATCGGGCGCGACAAAGGACTCCGAGTACGTCTCCACCTTCTGGCCTGCGAATATGGCTGCTACCTCGGACTTGCCTGCCAGCGCCTGCATGACGCGGTCCCAGTCGATGTCCGTCTTGTCCATGAATACGGAACCGTCCAAAACGAAACAAATCCTGCGCAGATTTGCCGAACTTGCGCTGCGAGGAATCGCCTGCGCGCGGGCGCCATTCAACTCGCCCGCAAATGTCTGCCCATCTGCATTGGCGTACGCAAACTCCAGCGTGGCGGAGGCGGGGTCTTGCAGGGCCTTCTCGGTTAGTTTTCCACGCAGTCCAACCAAGCTATCCTGCCCCGGCTCTTGCACGAGGCCCTCCGCGCGGCCGCCCATCCCTGCAGGGAACTCCACCCAAACCGCATGCTCGGTCTTGGCGTCGATGGCAAAGTTGCACTCCGAGATGTAGGGGAGACGAAGATACGATTTGCCACCGCGCACGATGAGCGGCGCGGTGATGCCTACCTTGACCTTCATTGTTCCGGCAGGAGGTACGGGAAAGCATTGCAGCATGGCAACATCAGGACCGACCACGTTGAGCAATGCGGGATCGCGCCGCCGCTGTACGACACTCCGATAGGCGTCGCGCGTCTGCTGCCGTGTGCCGTACGCGGCATCGCGCTCCTCGCCGTCGATCCACAACGTCAGGCGCGATGGAACTCCGCCCGGTGGCATTTCGATGTGGGCCCGCGCTTCTTTTTCCCAATCGTCCGTGTTCCTGAATTCTAGTATCCACTCGATATACGCCAGCGCGGGCCCTGAACCGTCGGCATTGAATGCCGCCACGTTGGCGTCGATGGCGCTTCCCTTGAGACGCAAGCCGCGAGCACGCCCAGCCACTTCCGTCCCCCCGATGTCATTCCACGACTCCATGAGTTCTTCGTCGGAAGCGACGCGTCCGGCAAAGGGGGAGTTGCCGGGCATATCCGGTCGCGGGACGCTGCGATGGGACTTGCCGGTGAGGCGATAGTACAACTCATGATAGGCGGCCGTGTCGAGTGCCCAGGCCACATCTGGATCGGAATCATCCCGCAAACGGCCCCAACCAGGCCTGTGGTAACAGGCTTCCAGGACGGCACCGTCGAGATGCAACGTTCGTATCCAGCCGACGGCATGTTCACGCTCTCCTGCGTCGTCGGAAACAGCTTGTCTGATGAGATGCCTCATCCACATTGCCGGGCACGCATATGCGGCTGTGAGTACGCACACAATGAGCACTCCGGCGCATGTGCTTTTCCGCGCCAGTCTTCGCGGAACGGTCTCTTCTGGGATCAGGCGGTGGAGCAGGCGCATGTGATACAAGCCCGAGAGCATGCAGAAGAGGGGGGCAAATCCCAAGAGGCCGCCGCCCAAGGCGATGATCATCACGGTAGAGACTGGCAGCATGGGCGCGTATACAACGAAGTATACGGCAGCGAGCGCAGTCGCGTATGCGTTGAGAAGTAGGACGAGTCTGGGTCTGCGAACGGTTTTGCCGTACACAAGCCGAGCAATGGTCACGTCGCCGATTGCCAAGGACACGAGCAAGAGAATCCCGGCCAGGACATGCCAAATTGAGGGGATCGGGTCCAGGTACATGCCGGCCATGATGCCGCCGAAGAATTCGACCATCAGGGCGAGGGAGGGAATGCAGATGCCAAAGAACAGGACACAACCACGCATCCGGTCGGAATAGTCCTGCGTCAGTCTTTTTTCGCCGTGTTCGCGCGCGATTTCTTCCACGAGCCGTACCGCCTCGTCTCCCGTAACCTTCTCATGTCTACCGACGTACTCTGTTACCTGCTGGGGTGTGCCAATGCTCGCGAGCAAACGTTCCAAATGCCCCAAGGTCACCAGCGACGGTGCCACGCTCTCGGCCTCCGTGGAGATGTGCTCCCTCAGCCCGTCCACAATTTCCGTTGCGTCGTCGCCCATTGACCGAGAGAGGCGGTCCACTTGGTTCAAGTAGTCGTCCAAACGTTGCTTTGCTTCCGGTGTCCACTCAGTCATGGTCCTGTCCACTTTCCGTTAGTTTCTCGACTTCTTTTACCAACTCTTGCCAGTGTGACCGCATCATTCCCACGCTCTGACGGCCTTTGTCCGTCAGGCCGTAATATCTCCGCACGGGACCGGTGGACGATTCTTCGAGGTGAGATTCCAGCAGTCCCGCCGCACGCAGGCGGGAGAGCAGGGGGTAGACGGTGCCCTCGGTGACGACGAGCGCCTTCATCCCGGCAAGTCGTTTGACGAGTTCGTACGCGTGGAGGTCGCCTTTGGCGAGGAGGGAGATGATGCAGAGTTCGAGCAAGCCCTTGCGGGCCTGGGTGACCCAGTTGGAGAGGTTGAACTCGGACGACGGTTCGGTCATGGATTGCTTGGAACCTCCACAGGGAGTATACAGCATAGTACCTTGTATTGCAATGCATGGTAGGCGCGAAGAGGGAAGATGGACTGTGCCGGGGAGACTTCAGTACTATTTGCGGATGTATGGGGAGACTTGAAGAGCACGGACGAACACGGACCTGCACGGACTTACACGGACGGATGATACTTCAGTCACTGGGGAGGACTTTGAAGTGGACAAGCGGGGCGGTGAAAGCAGGCAGTCACTGATCCCGAGGCACGGTGGCTATCGGAGGCTGAAGAGTTTTCAGATCGCACAGTTGGTGTATGACATGACAGTGCGGTTTTGCGAACAGTATGTGGACGCGAAGAGTCGCACGCGGGACCAAAT
>JBHEKO010000741.1:0-2755 GCA_041859475.1 Candidatus Hydrogenedentales bacterium | reverse complement strand
CTTCGACGCATCCGACACGGTTCAACTGTGCCTTGCCGTCACCTCGGCCATGCTCCCTTCCATCCGAGTCAACCGGACGGCCATGGCCAAAGCAACAGCCGAGGGGTTCATGGAGGCCACCGACCTCGCCGACTACCTTGTGGGGAAAGGGGTTCCTTTTCGAGAGGCCCATGGAATCATTGGCCGCATCGTTGTGTTTAGTGTTAAGCAAGACAAGAGATTATCCGATCTGACATTAGAAGAGTACGGGCAGTTCTCGGCTCAGTTTGGTTCAGACGTACACGCCGTGCTGAGCGCATCGACCATCGTAAGCAAGCGAAACCAACCGGGTGGAACCGCGCCAAAGCAAGTGGAACGAGCGATTTCGAAGGCGAAGAAGGTCCTGTCGCAGTAGTCTAGGACATTTTTCGGGCACTATTGATCCAAAATGGTGCACGTGGGTAGGAAATTGCATTACAGATTCACCTTATTAATGGAATGATGGGTTTTCGGGACTAGACTTCCGGGCATGCCTGTGTGGTATGATGTAGGCATGCTTGGTGTGGGCTGCGGAATGAGTCATCCAAATCGCATATTGATCGTCGACGACGAAGCGGTCATCAGGGAGTTGCTGTGCGACATCCTGACGGACGACGGGTATTCTGTTGACAGTATGCCTGGAGGGCCTGCCGCGCTCGAACTCCTCCGGAAGCACGACGACTTTGCCCTCCTCTTCACGGACATCATGATGCCTGAAATGGATGGCATCCAATTGATTCGCGAAGCCCGGAAGGTGCGCCCCTCCCTAATCCCCATCGTGATGACCGGCTTTGCGACCGTCGAGACGGCGCGTGCCGCGGTAAAAGAGGGCGCCTACGACTACGTATTGAAACCCTTCAGCCTCAGCGAAGTGAAGATGGCGGTATCCAATGCGCTGGAGCGCTACCGGCTTGCGGCCGAGAACACGCGCTTGCGCGACCTCACCGACATCTTCGACATCAGCGAAACGATGGCGAGCATACGTCAGGAAAAGCAACTCCTGGAGTTTGTGTTGCGCGCCGCGTTGAAGCAGGTTGGCGCGGAGCGAGGCTCCCTCATGCTCGCCTCGGGAGACGGCAAGAATCTCGAAGTTGCGGCGAGCATCGGTCTGCCGGAAGAGGCGGCGACGGGCATCGTCGAGATCGGAAAAGGCATTTCCGGCCGTGTGGCGTCCAGCAGGCAACCTATCCTCGTGGAGGACATGGGCGATCACCCCGACTTGAGGCGAGAGAGTAGGAATCTTGTCGATCCGTCTTTTGTGTCGCTGCCCTTGGTCAGCAAGTTTCCGCGCTGGACCGAAGGTGGAGAAGAGGAACAGATCCTGGCGGTCCTGAATGTATGCAACAAGCAGGACTGTGGGCGCTTTAGCGACGCCGACCTCAAGACGCTCAGTATTGTGGCCAATCACGCGGCGGCCGCCATCGACAATGTAAGAACGTTGCGCGAGTTGGAGCACGCCCATCTTGCCACGGTCGAGAAGATGGTCCGCATGATCGAGGAGCGGGACGATTTCGCGCGAGGACACGGCGCAAAGGTCCGGGACATCTCCATCATGCTTGCCCAAAAGATGGGAATGAGCGCCCAGGACTTGGCCACCTTGAGTGTCGCGGGGCCTTTGCACGATGTTGGCAAGCTCGGCGTCCGCAGTTCGGTATTGGCCAAGAATGGACGCTTGAGCGAGGACGAATGGGCGAGCGTGCGCCAGCACACATTGATCGGCCATGAGTTGATGAAGCCTATACAGTTCTTGACCCCGGCGCATCTTCAAGTCGTGCGCAGCCATCATGAACGCGCCGACGGCGCGGGGTATCCGGACGGATTGGCCGGGGACGCCGTGCCGCCACTGGCCCGAGTTGTTGCCGCCGCGGATGCCTACGTCGCCATGTCCAGTCCTCGCCCGTACCGCGCGGCACTGTCGAAGAACGAGATTGTCGGCGAGTTTCGCGACAATGGCGGAAGCCAGTTCGACCGCCAAGTGGCGGAACTGGCCGTCAAGCTGATCGAGAATGGCGAGATCCAGTGACCTTCTGCATACCCCCTTCCGTGTCTGCATTCTCGCCGAAGCCAACCCGTTAATCTGGGTTCATCACTACACTCATGCCTTTCGCGAGCACTGCGACGTGCTCACCGTGGGTCCATCATTAAGCCCCGCCGATTTGGAGAGCATGGGCAAAGCCCACCAGGCACACCTGCTATACCGCAACGACATTGACGCGGAGATCGGCGATGTCGACCAACTCGAAGAAGCGCTGCCCTCGGGTTGGCGCCCCCACTTGGTCGTCAGTATCCAATCCGGACGAGGTGTTGTTCACGGGATGGCGCGTCTGCGCTGCCCCACCGCATATATCTCGGTGGACACATGGCATTCCCCTATGGAGTATGTATACGCCCTTCAGCACGAGTTCGTCTTCGTCGCGCAGCGAGAGTTCGTGCGCCGATTTCAGGCGACGGGTTCCCGGCATGTCCGTTGGCTTCCCCTCGCGTGCGACCCTTCCGCCCATCACCCCGTTCACGTGGAAAAGGACCTCGACATTGCCTTCGTCGGAAGTTGCGGCAGGCGCGTGCATGAGCAGCGGAGAGAACGGCTGAAGTGGCTTGCTGCATGCTTCAAGGTGGATATCGACGATGGGCTGTGCGAACAGGAGATGTGCCGGATGCTCGCGCGGGCGCGCCTCGTCTTCAACAGCTCCATTGCCGGCGATCTCAATATGCGCGTCTTCGAGGCCCTTGGCATGGG
>JBHEKO010000736.1:0-8234 GCA_041859475.1 Candidatus Hydrogenedentales bacterium | reverse complement strand
GCTGGAAAGCGCTGGTGATTAACGATTTGTGACGCGTTTGTCAATTTCCGTCCCCGAAAACCCGCGCGCCGCACGCCGAGGAGACAGCAATGAACGGCAGCTTGGGAAAGAGTTGCATCTTCTCGAATTCGGCCAATTGCTCCGGCGTCAGGACTTGCTTGATTTGTTCCTGAACCGCCTGCATTCGCTCGCGAAATCCATCCGGCCCGGCCCCGGGAGCCGGCATAGCCCCCTGCATCTCGGCGCTTTGGGCGTAGAAAATGTCGGCGATTTGCTGCGTCTGCTCATCGGAGAGGTTCAGCCGCTCCTTCAATTGCTCCGCGCGTTGCATCGCCTTGATTTCGGCCGCGCGCTCCGGATTGGCCTCCAGTTCGGAGGGGCCTTTCGGCCGTTCGGGCTTGACGCCCGCATACACCAGATAGCCTACAAATAGCACGAGATACACCGCCCCTATGGCGGCCAGAGCGTACTTCACCCGCGTACTTGTCAACCATTTCATAGACAGAGTCCCTTCACCAGCCATAGGTGGCTTCGTATCTAATAGTTGTCCTTGGGAGGGTGAAGAGTTACAGGCCTCGCGCGGTAGCGCCGAAATCACCCATTGCCGGAGTCCCCCCCGATTGCTATCATCGCAACGCTGTTTGGGCTTTTGGAAAGCGTTGGCAAGGAGGGGCTGTGCGTCGAATGACTACATTCGTGTCCTTGGTCCTCATGGGGGCAAGCACGGCAACGGCAGCACCCGAAACCGGAGCCTTGATTGCTGTCGCATCGAATTTCAAGGAGGCTCAAGACGCGCTCGCAAAACGCTTCGAGGAAGAGACGGGGCATCGCATCGAGAGCGTGTACTCGTCCACCGGCAAGATCTACGCGCAAATCACCTTTGGCGCTCCCTACGACGCCTTTCTCTCCGCGGACACCAAGCATGTCGACCTGCTTATCGACGAGAACCGGGCGCTCAAGCCGACGCGCTTCACCTATGCCGTCGGCCGTCTCGCCCTGTACTCCACCCGTTTCGAGGACATGTCGAAGGGGGCGGCCCTGCTCGACGCCCCCGGCGTTGTCCATGTCGCCATCGCCAATCCGAGCCTCGCCCCGTATGGGTTGGCCGCCTCTCAAACGCTGGAGAAACTCAACGCATGGAAGCGCCTCCAACCTAAGCTGGTGCAGGGAGAAAGCATTGCGCAAGCCTTTCAGTATGTGACGTCAGGGGCGGCCGAACTGGGATTTGTCGCGCTGTCGCAAGTCATCAAGCAAGATCCCAAGCGGTATTGGCTGGTTCCGTCCGAGATTCACGACCCCATCCGGCAAGACGCCGTCATGCTCGCGCACGGCAAAGAGAATTTCGTTGCGCAAGCCTACCTCGACTTCCTCAAGGGCGAAAGCGCGCGGGACAGCATTCGGCGATTCGGATACGCGCTGGACGGCGGCGACGCCCGATGATACGCTGATCCCGTGTTCGCGGAACTCGATATCCAACCTATCGTCCTCACGCTGAAACTTGCGGCGGTCACGACCGTGTTTCTGCTGCTCGCCGGGATTCCTATTGCCTGGTGGTTGTCGCAGGGCCGCACGTGGAAACATGCCGTCGTCGAATCCGTCGTGGCCTTGCCGCTTGTGCTTCCGCCCACCGTGCTGGGGTTCTATCTGCTGATCCTGCTTGGCCCGCAAGGACCCGTCGGCGGGCCATGGGAATCCATCGGCGGGATGCGGCTCGTGTTCTCGTTTCCAGGCCTCGTCATCGGTTCCGTCTTGTTCTCGCTGCCATTCGCGGTGCAGCCGATCCAGAACGCATTCATGAGCATGGGCCAGCGCCCGCTGGAGGTCGCGGCGACGTTGCGCGCCACCCCGTGGGATCGCTTCTTCACCGTTGCGCTGCCACAGGCGCGCCGGGGAATCCTCACCGCCGCGACACTCGGATTCGCACACACCGTCGGCGAGTTCGGCGTCGTGCTTATGATCGGCGGCAGCATCCCCGGGCGCACAAAGGTGGCCTCCATCGCCATCTTCGACTACGTCGAAGGACTGGAGTACGGCAAGGCCCACGTCTTGTCGGGAGGCATGATCGCGTTTTCATTCCTGGTCCTCATGCTCGTCCATGCGCTCAATCGCCGGACTTCGCACTCCGCGCCATGAACATGATTCACGTACACCTGCGCCACACCTTTCCAGACTTCGCGCTGGACGCCCAGTTTGACGTCCCCGCACGCGGAATCACGGCCCTCTTCGGCCCATCCGGCTCGGGCAAGACGACCCTGCTTCGGTGCATTGCCGGACTGCTGCGCGCGGACGCAGGCGTGGTGCGCGTCAACGGCGAGATCTGGCAGGATTCGGGATCGGGCACGTTCCTTCCCGTCCACAAACGGGGCGCGGGGTATGTGTTCCAGGAACCCAGCCTCTTCGCGCACCTCGACACCCAAGGCAACATCGAGTACGCGCTGAAGCGCGTGCCGCGCGAGCGCAGGCAGGTAACCTTCGACCAAGCCGTAAGCTGGCTGGGCATTGAGCACCTCTTGCCGCGCCGTCCGCACGAACTGTCGGGCGGTGAACGGCAACGCGTTGCCATCGCACGCGCGGTGGCGTCGAATCCCACGCTCCTCCTCATGGATGAACCGCTTTCCGCCCTCGACGAAACAAGCCGCGCCGAAATCATGCCCTACCTCGTGAGGTTGCATCGCAAGCTTTCCATCCCGGTCTTCTACGTGAGCCACGCCGTGCACGAGGTGGCCCGGCTTGCCGAGTACGTGGTCTTCATGGATACGGGGAAGACGATCCGGTGCGCTCCGGCGGAGTCCGCATTTGGCGAACTCACGCTGGCCTATGACAAGACATCGCTCGCATTATCCGTTCTGGATGGAGTCGTGACCGAACACGACACGACGTACGGCTTGATACAAGTGGAGACGGCCTTTGGCATGTTCTGGGCGCCGGAGAATGGCGCGGCGCGGGACGCGCATGTGCGCATTCAAATTGCCGCGCGCGACGTAAGCCTGGGGAGATCCCGCGAGCTGAGCACGATTCTGAACCAGATGCCGTGCCAAATCGCGGAACTGCGTCCGATTGCTTCGGGGCAAGTACTGGCGATTCTGCATCCACGGACAGGAGAGCGGATTCCGCTCTTGGCGCTCATCACCGAGCGGTCACGCGACGCGCTCGGCCTGCATTCCGGGGAGACCGTATTCGCACGCGTAAAAGCCGTCAACGTAGCCGACTGACTGCAACCCGACTACGCATGCGGGTGCGTGTCGTGATAGACCTGCTTCAACCGGTCGATACTGACATGCGTGTAGATCTGCGTGCTCGACAGGCTTTCGTGGCCAAGCAGTTCCTGGACGACACGAAGGTCCGCGCCCGCGTCGAGCATGTGGGTGGCAAAGGTGTGGCGCAAGGTGTGCGGCGAGACTTCGCGCCGGCCCGGCAACACTTCGAGCACGTACCGCTCGACGATGCGTTGCACGCTGCGCGTCGTCAATGGTCCTCCGCGGAAGTTCACGAACAACCGCTCGTGCCTCGGCTGGTTGAGCTCGCCGCGAATGCGCAAGTAGGCGTTGAGTGCGTCGGTTGCGGGTCCGCCGAGGTACGCGATGCGCTGCTTCCGCCGCTTCCCCATCACGAGGATCGTGCCGCCAACCAGGTCCACATCGCGCATCGATAGCCCCGCCAGTTCCGCGGCGCGGATCCCGCTTGAATACAGGGTCTCGAGGATTGCGCGGTCGCGCACTCCCAGCGGGTCGGACATATCGGGCGCCTCCAGAAGCGCCGTGACTTCGGGGATGCTGAGGACATCGGGCAAGTCGCGGGCGAGTTTCGGAGAACGCACGGACTGCGCCGGGTTGGTCTCCAACGCGCCAAGGCGGAGAAAGTAGCGATAGGCGGCGCGGATCGAAGCGAGCTTGCGCGCCGAAGTCCGTGCGGTGCCCCCCGCGGTTTGGACATGCGCGAGAAAGGCGCGGACATCGATGCGCGTGGCGCGGCTTAACGCCTTAAACGTTGCCGGGGGACGCGGTTCTTCGGAGTCGCGCTCGAACGAATCGGGGCCGTGCTCGACGTAGTCGCAGAACTGGTCGAGGTCAGCCAAGTACGCGCGCACGGTATGGGGCGAGAATCCCCTTTCGGACTCCAAATAGACGACAAACCGCTCGATGGCGGGTTCGTCGTCCTGGCTCACACGTCCTCGCCCGGAAGTTCCACCTCGAAAGCGCAGCCCGGCACAGGGCACTTCCGAACGGTGGGTTTGCTTTTCGACTTAATCACCGTGGTCCACGGATTGCCGCACTTCTCGCACGCAACGGCCCTGTCGACCTTCCCAAAGGCCGTGAAGTCGCAGGCCGGATACTTGTCGCAGCCGATGAAGCGGCGGCGATTCGCGAGTTTCGGCACGAGGTTGCCCCCGCACCCTGCTCGTGGACACGTCAGACCAAGTTCCATGGGCCTCGTGAACTTGCACTTGGGATAGGCGCTGCACCCGTAGAACTCTTCACCCATGCGACTCTTGCGAATCAGAATCATCGCCCCGCAAGTCGGGCACTT
The DNA here is from genome assembly GCA_041859475.1 of Candidatus Hydrogenedentales bacterium. Classification (GTDB taxonomy): domain Bacteria; phylum Hydrogenedentota; class Hydrogenedentia; order Hydrogenedentales; family SLHB01; genus JAIBAQ01. The sequence goes on along the minus strand of JBHEKO010000736.1, from coordinate 3,707 downwards.
CTGGTCCGTCTCCTTCGGCGGTTCCTTCGGAGGTGCGTCGATCTTGTTGCCTTGCTTGTCGACATTGTGCGTGTTCTTGCACTTCCGATAGGTCGAGCACGCCATGAACTTCCCGAAGCGCCCCGCCCGAATCACCATGGGCGCACCGCACTTGTCGCAGATTTCGTCGGTAGGCTCGGCAGCCTCGGTCCGCTTCAGGCTAACGCGTCCGTCGCACTTGGGGAACGTCGCGCACCGCATGTACAGCCCGAAGAAGCCCTCGGCAACTTCCAGCGTGCCCCCGCATTTCGGGCATGCCGCGTCTTCCCCCAGGCGCTCTTTGATGACGCGATTCTGAGCGGAGGACAAGTCCTTCGCGAAACTGACGTAGAAATCGCGGATCAGGTCGTGCCACTCGCGCGTGCCCTCTTCCACGTGGTCAAGGTCCGCTTCGAGCTGCGCCGTAAAGCTGATATCCAGGATATCCGGGAAGTCGCGCACCAATGCTTCGTTGACGCGTTCTCCCAGTTCCGTCGGCGTCAGGCGCCCCTTCTCCCGCTCGACATAACCGCGATCCATGATCGTGTTGATCGTCGGCGCAAACGTGCTCGGACGGCCAATGCCATTCTCTTCCAACGCGCGAATCAGACTCGCTTCGCTGAAGCGGGGCGGCGGTTTGGTGAAATGCTGTTCCGGTTTGAGGTCTTGCACCGCCAGCTTGTCGTTCTGGTTCAGTTCGGGCAGCAAGCCCGAGGCCTCTTCCCCATCCTTCCCGTTCGTCTTGTCTTCCTGCGTCTCTTCGTATAGCGAGGTGAATCCGGGGAACTTCATCACACTTCCTGAAGCGCGAAATCCGAACTCGCCCGCCTCGATATCGACGGTGGTCTGGTCGAGTACGGCCGGAGCCATCTGGCTGGCGACAAACCGCATCCAGATCAAGGTGTAGAGCTTGAGTTGCTCGGCGTCGAGATAGGCGGCCACCTTGTCGGGCGTGCGCGAAGGCACGGTGGGCCGGATGGCCTCGTGGGCGTCCTGCGCGCCTTTCTTGGTCGCATAGAAATTAGGCTTCTCCGGTAACATCGCCGGAGGATGGTTGTCGCGAATATACGTGCGGACTTCCTCAAGGGCTTCCGTCGCGATGCGCGTCGAATCGGTACGCATGTAGGTGATGAGACCGTCGTGCCCGTCGGGACCCAGCTCAAGTCCTTCGTACAGTTGCTGCGCGAGAACCATCGTCTTGCGCGGGGAGAATCCCAGCTTGCGCGAGGCCTCCTGCTGCAACGAACTCGTAATAAAGGGCGGATAGGGACGCCGCCGGACTTCCTTCTTTTCGACGGACGAGACTCGGAACGGTACGCCTTCCAGTCTGTTCAAAATATCTTTGATCTGGGCTTCGTTTCCGATTTCGGCCTTCTCGCCGCGGATCTTCGCAAGCCGCGCCGTGAACGTTGCGTTGCGCTCCGTTTCCAAGAGTGCGTCGAGCGTCCAATACTCGACCGTTATAAAGGCCCGGATTTCCGCTTCCCGCTCGCACACCATCCGCACGGCAACAGACTGCACGCGCCCCGCGCTGAGGCCTTTCTTCATGGTCCATTGGAGCAGGGGGCTGATCTTGTAGCCCACCAAGCGGTCCAATACGCGGCGCGCCTGTTGCGCATTCACGAGGTTCAGGTCCAGTTCGCGCGGGTGCTGCGTGGCTTCGCGTACGCTCCGCTTCGTGATCTCGTTGAAAACGATTCGCTGAACGGGCTTCTTGGACTTCTTCAACAACTCTGCGACGTGCCAGCCGATAGCCTCGCCTTCGCGGTCGGGGTCGGAGGCCAGCAATACCAAATCGACTTTGGAAGCAGCTTCCAGGAGGGCCTTGACGGCCTTCTGCGAGTCCTTCAGCGTTACGTACTTGGGCTGGAAATTGTTGTCGATGTCCACGCCTAAATCGTTCTTCGGAAGGTCTCGGACATGCCCATAGCTTGCGCGGACGATGTACTTGTTGCCCAGAAAACGATTGATGGTCTTGGCCTTTGCGGGCGATTCCACGACCACCAGACACTTCTCCATGGTGTTCACACACTCCTTCGATTCGAGAAAGCAAGCGTTGTCGGCTTGCGCAATCATTCATGTTATTGGACTTACAACAATGCGGCCCGATTGTCCAAGCGGTCCACGCCGTCGATTGAAGGCCCGCCGCATATCGTAGCCGCACCAAATGGCGCGGCATCCGACTGGCAGACTATAACGATTCCTGGGGGCTTGCTCAATCCCTAAGGATATCGACACGCGCCCCAAACAACCGACTCTCGAAAAAAACGAAGACGCCGCACCCCCAGAGGATGGGCGTCTCTCGACGAATCATGCAACTTCTAGTGGAGCGTGCCTCCGTCGCCTTCCAGCACGCTGAAAATGGTCTGCTGGGATTCGACGTCACGCCCTCCGCAGACGACCCACGACAATAGATAGTCCAATTCATCCAATCCGACAAGGCCATCGAAATGATTGAGCCGGTCGAGGATCATTTCACGTTCATAGGGATCGATGAGGCCGTACATGTCCAAGCGGGCAAGCGCGTCGCGTGCTTCCGGCAACAGCTTGTATTCTTCCAGCAGCGACAGCGTCCGCGCAGGCACGGGGCTAACCACGTTTTCCCGCCGAACCAAGAGAAAACGGGGCGCCACGAGTTTAATCGCCGCGTCGATATCCCGCTTCTTGTACCCTTGACCGGTCAACCAAGACCGGATTCCATTCTCTGTCGGCACTACTTCTGGCTGTTCCTCAAGTCGCTTGAGTATTACGTCTACCAGCTTCGTTACCAATTGCTTCATGCAAAACTCCCATGACCCATGGCGAGTCTTCCCAAGGGTACGTCTGGCCCATATTCTAGGTACCCCGAAGGGTGGTGTCAACTTTGCCTCTCGGAGGTGCGCGAAAAACGCTCCATGCGGCGGGACTCACGGCTCCCACAAGTCTCATCAGCGCCAATGGACCCATCCGATTGGGTTTGCCGCCCGCCCCCTAATCCTTAACTAAGTACTAACCTATTGACAGATTCACCCAGGAACGATATCCTACAAGCTGCAAGGCGGACCTGGTGTCGAGAACTCCCCACGTTCTCAAGGTCCTGCTCCAGTTGTTGGTTCTGTAATTGGGAGAGGGCATAGCAGTGTCTGAAGGTACAAATGGAACGGCTCAGGGCGTGTTGACGGGTCGCGTCAAGTGGTTCAACGACCAGAAGGGCTATGGGTTCATCACCCAGGACAACAGCCCGGACGTCTTTGTCCACCACACGGCCATCACCATGGAAGGCTTCCGGACCCTCAAGGAAGGCGAAGAAGTTGTGTTCCAGATTCTGGAAAGCAACAAAGGCCTCCAGGCGGTCAACGTCGCGCGCGTGGAATAACTATTCACGGCGTGGCATACTCCCGAACGTCGCTTGCGCGTGAGCAATTGCGACGTACCATGAATCCGCCCCTTTGGCTGGGCGGGGTTGAGGATTAAGCAGTACCATTCACTTCGTGGCAGCCACATGACAGGGGTAGGGCTAGCGTTACGCTTGGTTCTGGGATTGGCCCTGTGCGGAGGCACAGGCAGTGTAAAGCCGCTGCCTGGCCCCATTCCCCTCGCACTTCAAGCCGCACCTATCCAGGCAGCATGGGAAGATCGGGAGATCGACTTCTGGTCCAAAGCCGGAGTCGACGGATTCCTTCTGAGCGAGCTTGGAGTTCCCCCGGCTA
>JBHEKO010000334.1:0-3244 GCA_041859475.1 Candidatus Hydrogenedentales bacterium | reverse complement strand
CACGAGCGGCCACGAATCATCCGCCGCGAAGGCCAAGTCGACCTCGCGTTTCTCCACAGCCACGAGTTTTCCGTGCTTGCGTTGCACGACGAGTCTATCGCCGCACTGGGCGACGCGCCCTACCGCATCGAAAACGGCAACGGCGAAGTGTTGCTCGAAACCGATGACTTGATGCAAATCCACCATTTCCTCCACGAACTGGGGAAAAAGGGTATTGAAATACAGCGCTACAAGGGCTTGGGAGAAATGAACCCCGAGCAACTCCACGACACGACCATGGCCCAGGACAAACGCACCGTGCTTCGGGTCAATGCCGATGACGACGCCGCCGCGGACACAATGTTTGTGACGCTGATGGGCGACTTGGTCGAGCCGAGAAAGAATTTCATCGAAAAGTACGCCCTTGATGTCCGGAATCTGGACACGTAAGCACGTGTGCCTCCGGCGCTAGCGTAATCGAAAAAAGCCAAAGGGAACTCCGGGACTGCCATGGAAACGCCAAGCGAACGCATCCTTCCGATCGCAATCGAACAAGAGCTTAAGACCTCGTTCCTCGACTACTCGATGAGCGTGATCGTAAGCCGCGCCCTACCCGACGTGCGCGATGGTTTGAAGCCCGTTCACCGGCGAATCCTCTATGCCATGCACGAACTTGGCCTGGTCCACAACAAGCCCTATCGAAAATCCGCGGCCATCGTCGGCGATACCATGGGAAAGTATCATCCCCACGGCGACCAGGCCATCTACGACACCCTCGTCCGCATGGCGCAGCCGTGGGCGATGCGGAGTCCGCTCATCGACGGGCAAGGCAACTTCGGTTCGGTCGACGGCGACAGCCCGGCGGCCATGCGATATACCGAAGCCCGCATGGCTGGCGTCTCCGCCGAGATGCTGAAGGACATCGAGAAGGAAACGGTCGAGACCCAACCCAACTACGACAGCCGCTTGCAGGAACCCGTCGTGCTGCCGTCGGCAATTCCAAACCTGCTTGTCAATGGTTCCTACGGCATCGCCGTGGGCATGGCAACCAGCGTGCCGCCGCACAACTTGACCGAGGTCTGCAACGCCGTCATCTACCTAATCGACAACCCTTTGGCGACATCGCGCGACTTGATGCAGTTTATTAAGGCCCCGGACTTTCCGACGGGGGGCATCATCTATGGCTCCGAAGGCCTCTCCGAAGCCTACGAAACGGGTCGCGGCAAGATCACCGTGCGTGCCAAGGTCGCCGTCGAACACGACGTGAGCAGCGGCAAGGATCGCCTCATCGTCAGCGAGATCCCCTACCAGGTCAACAAGTCGCGCGTCGTCGAGAACATCGCGGCGCTCGTCCGCGAGAAGACCGTGGAAGGCATCACGGACCTGCGCGACGAGTCCGACCGCGAAGGGATGCGCATCGTCATCGAAGTGCGCAAAGGCGACGAGCCCCAAGTCATCCTCAACCAGCTCTACAAACACACGCAGCTTCAAGACACCTACAGCATCATGATGCTGGCGCTCGTGCGCAATCAGCCGCGCGTCCTGTCGCTTGCGGAAATGATTTACCACTACGTGCGGCATCGCGCCGAGATCGTCAAGCGCCGCACTCAATACGATTTGCGCAAAGCGGAAGAGCGCGCCCATATCCTCGAAGGCTTGCTCAAAGCCATCGATCACATCGACGAAGTTATCGCGATCATTCGCAGCAGCGCCGACGCCGACGAGGCGCGCAAACGCCTGATCGAGCGCTTCGAGTTCAGTCACGTGCAGGCAAACGAAATTCTGGCAATGCGCTTGCGCCGCCTCACAGGACTCGAGCGTGAAGAGCTTGAGAAGGAGTATCAAGAGCTCCTCAAGGAAATCGAACGCTTCAAGCAAATCCTCTCCAGCGACCGCACCATTCTCGCGGAAGTCCGCAAGGAAATCGTCCTGGTCCGCGACAAGTATGGCGACGAGCGCCGCACCCAGATTCTCGGCGAGCGTTCCGAGTTCTGCGTCGAAGATCTCATTGCCGACGAGGACATGGTCGTCACGGTTTCCAGCGAGGGATATATCAAGCGCGTGCCCGTGAATGCCTACCGCAAGCAGCGCCGCGGAGGGCGGGGGGTCACCGGCATGGAGACGAAGGAAGAGGACTTCGTAAAGGATCTCTTCATCGCCTCGACGCACCAGTACATGCTCTTCTTCTCCAACCGGGGCAAAGTCTACTGGCGCAAAGTCCACGAATTGCCGAAGGCGAGCCGGACGGCGCGCGGCCGCGCCATCGTCAATGTGCTCGAGCTCACGGGCGATGAACGCATCTCGGCATGCCTGGCCGTGCGCGACCTGAACGACGAAGGCAAGTATGTCTTCATGGTGACAAAGGACGGCACGGTAAAGAAGACGGAACTGAAAGCGTTCAGCAATCCCCGTGCAACGGGCATCATCGCCATCGACATCGACAAAGGTGACGAGTTGATCGAAGTATCAATCACCTCGGGCAGCGACAACATCCTCATTGCCACGTACCTGGGCATGGCGATCCGGTTCCCCGAATCCGATGTGCGCCCCATGGGCCGCAACGCGCGCGGCGTGATCGGCATTCGCCTCGATAAAGGCGACCGCGTTATCGGCGTATCCATCGCCCGCGACGAGCGGACCGTGCTCAGCGTAACCGAAAATGGATTTGGCAAGCGCACGCAAGTCGGCGAGTATCGCCTGCAACACCGGGGCGGACAAGGCATCATCAACATCAAGACCACTGCCCGCAACGGCAACGTCGTGGCCATGATGACGGTCGACGATAGCGACGAGATTGTCGTCGTCAGCACGGACGGCATTGTCATCCGCACTACCGTGAAGGACATCCGCACGATAGGACGCAACACGCAGGGCGTGAAGGTCATGACGCCGAGCGAAGGCGCGATAATTAGTGCGGTTGGCCGCGCGGTACCCGAGGAAGAAGGCGAAGATGCCGGAGCTTCCAGCGAGCCTGACGACGGCGAAGAGTAGGGCGTCGACGTTGCCCGTCGAAGTCGTTGCTCACTCGGACGCGTGCAAATCGATAGTCGTGCGTATACGCCGAAGTAGAATACCGGGACTGAACGGTTTCTGGACGACTTCGAAGTGGGTGTCCGGTAGCTGGTCCGGTTCGAGCATTCCGAAGCTGTAGCCGCTGCAGAAAAGGACTTTCGTCTCGGGGTTCATCGCCTTGATCGCATCGTGGACGGCGCGCCCACTCATTTTGGGCATCACGACGTCAAGGAGACAGAGGTCGATGGCATCT
>JBHEKO010000212.1:0-2587 GCA_041859475.1 Candidatus Hydrogenedentales bacterium | reverse complement strand
ACCGGATTTACGCGAAGCAATGTGCGTTCTTCAGTGAAGGACAGGAATTGCAGTGCCCGCGTACGGTCGTAACGCTTCAAGAACCAACCGTGTCCCTCGGCAATGACAAGCGAAGTCGTTATGAGTTTTGGAGGATCGGAGAAGAGTCTTCGAAAGAGCTGATGATGAGTGTCCGAACGATCGACGAATGCGATTAACGCAGACGTGTCTACGTACGCTCTACCTCTCTTGACCATAGACAACGTCATCGATAGTCTGCGACGAATTGGGATCCCCGGACTCTAGCATACCTGCGTATCGCATCCATGGTTTAGATGCGTCGGAAGGCAGAACAGTCCGTAGCGAACGGCGCAGTAGTTCCGCCAAGGAAATGCCCAAGCGCTGCGCCTCGCGTTTGGCCGCGTCGTACTCTTGTTCTGAAAGACTGATTTGTGTGCGAATCATGATAACACTCTAGCATTAACTGTTATCAATCGCAAGTCCCCGAACGAGAAGTCTGTGCACGGAAACTGTAGTTTGCCTCTACTTCGCTGTGAACACATAGTTCCCTGAACCCACCTCGTATGCCTCCACCCCGAGTCGTCCCGAATCGACGCGCTTGATGCCCTCGACGTCCGCAACAGGATTGCCGCCCTCTTGCACACTTTCTGGTGACGCAGCCGGTATATAGATGGTCCCGGTCGTGTTCGCGGGAATGGAGACATTCAGCGTAAATACGTCGCCGTCAATCTTCCAATCCACCGCGATACGTCCGCGAATGGAGTCGTAGTGCCCCTTCGCATACGTGAGGCCGCCACCGGGCACGGGCCGAATGAGGACCTGCTTGTATCCAGGTGAACCGGGATTGATGCCGAGGATGGTCTTGTACATCCATTCGCCGACGGCCCCGATGGCCCAATGGTTGAGCGAATTCATGCCGGGATCCTGGAAGCCTCGCCCGACGACGTAGCCGTCCCAGCGTTCCCAGATTGTCGTGGAGCCTTGGTCGATGGAGTATCCCCAGGACGGCATCGTGCGGTTGTTGATGAGCTTGTAGGCGACGTCGTCATAACCCGCGCGACTCAGCTCAAGCATCATGCGGATGGTGGTTTGAATGCCCGTCGAAATGTGGCCATCGTACTTAACCAGCCCCGCGAGCATATGGGTGACGGCCTTTGCTCGCATATCGTCGGGCAGCAGGTCGAAGTTGAGCGCGAGCGCATACCCTGCTTGCGTGTCCCCCTTGATGCGGCCATCGGATGCAACAAACGTCTTGCAGAAGGCCGCTTTGATCTCGTTCGCGAGCGCTCCGTACTTCGCCGCGTCGTCTTTGCGTCCAATGACGTCGGCCATGCGCCCCACCAATTCTGTCGAACGCGCGAAGAACGCCGTCGCCAAAACCTCGGGTGGAACCGCGCCGCCGGTCTTCGGCCAATTCTCGAGCTTGAGCGTATCGGCATTGAGCCAATCGTTGTAGTCGTTGTTACGCCCCATGTTCCAGATGAGACCGGGGTTTGCAGCATGGATATAGTCGACCCACCGGCGGGCCGCGTCGAAGTGCGTCTTCAGGAGCCGAGTGTCGCCGTAGTTTTCGTAGACGCGCCATGGCACGAACACGCCCGCATCGCCCCAAGCGGGCACGCCCGAGAATCGCTCGTTATAACCAAAGGGATGCGGCGCGAAATCGGGGAAGCGTCCGTCTGCCGCCTGATCGTCGCGCACGTCCTGCAACCACTTCGTGAAGAAGCCCGCCATGTCCATGTTGAAGATCGCGGTCTGAGAAAACACTTGAATATCGCCCATCCATCCGAGTCGTTCGTCGCGCTGCGGACAGTCCGTGGGAACGCTCATCATGTTCGCGCGCTGCGTCCAGAGGATGTTGTGCGCGAGTTTGTTGAGCAGGTCGCTCGAGCACTCGAACGCGCCGATCTCCGGTGATGACGAATTGAACACGCGGCCCAACAACGCATCCTGCGCAGGCTTCTCGGGCAGGCCCGTGATCTCGACGTAACGGAATCCGTGATACGTGAAGTGCGGCTCGAAAATCTCGGGACTGCCCCCGCGATAGGTGTACGCATCGGTCTGCGGGGCGCCGCGCAAATTCGCCGTGTACAAGGTGCCGTCGTCACTTAACGCCTCCCCATACCGGAACGTGGCCGTCGTATCGGCCGGCGCTGCGTGCGTGAAGCGGCACCAACCTACCATGTTCTGCCCGAGATCGTAGATGAACGTACCCGGTTTCGGTTCCGTTAGCGCGACGGGCTTCAACTCCTCAATCACGCGGATAGGCTCGTTGCACTGCGCGACGAGGAGCGGCTTGGCCGCGATATCGCTGGCCGTCACCACGGTCCACGCGGCGTCGTCATACCCACGCGTATCCCAGCCCGGCAACTCCTTGCGCCCATCCTGCACTTCGCCATCGAGCGTGTCGTTGCGGCGGATCGGTCCATCGAGCGAGCACTTCCACGAAGTGTCCGTGACGATTTGCTGGCGCGTTCCGTCCGTGAATTCGACTTCGAGTTGAAGCAGAAATTTCGGGTTCTTGCCGTAGTGTCCCCAGGCCGGACCATTGGGCACGATGTTGGAAAGGCCGATGCGTCCCGAATAC
>JBHEKO010000154.1:0-3963 GCA_041859475.1 Candidatus Hydrogenedentales bacterium | reverse complement strand
GTGGTGTCGAATTCCCACCAGCGGTGGCCGTGCGCGGCGGAACGCTGGTCGGCGTGGTGGTTGTTGTGCCAGCCTTCGCCGAAGGTGAGCACGGCGACCCACCACGTGTTGCGGCTGTTGTCGCCGGTGCGGTAGTTGCGATAGCCCCAGAGATGCGTGGCGGAATTGACGAGCCACGTCGAGTGCCACACGAGCACCGTGCGCACGGCGACGCCCCACACCAGCAGCGACAGCCCCAACTCCCAACCGCCAACGGCGTGGCCAATGAGGTAGAGAAGCCCGGCGGCCACGAAGTAGATGGGCAGATAGAACCGGTTGAGGAATCGCATGAACGCATCCTTATCGAGGTCCTTCGCGAACCGCCGCAGCTTGTCGTAGCAGTCCAATTGCGGGTCCTCGAAAAAGAGCCAGAGCATGTGCGACCACAGGAAGCTCACGACCGGCGTGTGCGGGTCGGGGATTTCGTCGGATTCCTTGTGGTGCAGGCGATGCGTGGCCACCCACCGGATCGGGCCACCCTGCAACGCGAGGCATCCGCACATGGTGAGCACGTATTCGATGGGTTTGTAGGTGCGGTAGCTGCGATGCGTGAGCAGCCGGTGGTAACACAAGGTGATGCCCAACCCGCCGGTAACCCAAAAGAGGATGATGCAGAGAATGAATCCCGTCCAACTGAAGGTGAAAGGCGCGGCCAGCGCCGTGGCGTGAATGAGTCCGATCACAATCAGTGTTGGGGTCTTGAACCGTCTTAACGTCACCCATTCGGGCAATGCCTTCATCGAGAACTCCTTTTCCCGCAAGGGGGAACAGAATCAAATGCAACGCGCAAAGCACACAACACACCCTCGCGTTTCCGCGGGGTATCCGGCGCGCATGCGCGGCAAATGAACAGCGTTCGTTTGGGGAATATGCCTCGGCAATTCCCAGGTACAGCTTGCATCGTAGGCGTGCGATAAACACGCCATGAAAGTATACTCCGTTTCGGGGGTACGATTGCACTTCCATGGGTGTTGAACGAAAGGCAATCGCATTTAGATTCCCCGTGATAACGTCAATCTCGTCATTCCCGCGAAAGCGGGAATCCATCTTTGAGCTACGCCGACTCCCGCACGTGGAAGATGGACCCCCGCTTTCGCGGGGGAGACGGAGCTTTCGCGGGAGTGACGGCCAAAGTGGGCAGCGACTGAAGATGTGCAGATCTGCGATGCTCAAATCGTAGCCGTTTTAGTGCAATTGCCCTGGGTGTTGAACGAAAGGAAGACTCGTGAAGCAACTCCACTTGTACTCTATGGCGGTCTTGTTTGCGGTAACGCCGGCGCTTGCCGCCGAGCGTGTTACGGAACGCCTCGACATTGCCCCCGTGTGGGCGGGACATCCCGTCGGGTTCTGCTTGTTAACGGACGGCGACGATCAGTTTGTCGCCTTCTACGATGCGGACCGCCAAATGACCGTCGCGCAACGCCGTATCCCCGAGACGGCGTGGCGGTTCGTGCGGTTGCCGGAAACGGTGGTCTGGGACAGCCACAACAGAGTGACCATGGACATCGACGACACGGGATGTCTGCATCTCTCGGGGAACATGCACGTCAAACCGCTGGTCTATTTTCGCACGCGCGAGCCGCGCAACATCGAGACCTTCGAGCGCGTGCCCAGCATGACTGGCGAGCATGAGACAAAAGTCACCTATCCCGAATTCATTCACGGTCCGGGCAACACGCTGTTGTTCACGTACCGCGACGGCAAGAGTGGCGAGGGCAATCAAATCTACAACGTCTACGATTCGAAAACGCGGACGTGGCGCCGGCTTTTGGACAAACCGCTGACCGATGGCGAAGGATTGATGAACGCCTACTTCGACGGGCCTCGCTTGGGGCCCGACGGCTACTACCACCTGAATTGGGTCTGGCGCGATACCAGCGACTGCGCCAGCAACCACGATTTGTGCTACGCGCGCAGCAAGGACCTCGTCCATTGGGAAACGAGCGCGGGCGCGCCTTTGGCCTTGCCGATCACACTGCGCACCGCGGAGATCATCGACCCGTCTCCTGCGGGCGGCGGACTCCTCAACGTCGGCAGGCGCCTGGGCTTCGACTCCAAGGGGAATGTGGTCCTCAGTTTTTACAAATACGACAAAGCCGGAAACACGCAAGCCTACAACGCACGCAAAGAGAACGGGGCTTGGGTTACCCGCAAGGTCTCGGACTGGGATTACCGCTGGGCCTTCAGCGGCGGCGGCACTATCCCAGTCGAGATCACGGTCGGCCATGTCTCGTTCAAGGAAGGCGAAGGCCTGACGCAGAGTTTCAGCCACGTAAAGCACGGCAGCGGGACGTGGCTGCTGGACGAGGCGACGCTCCAACCCATCCGCATACTCCCCAAGGAGAAGAAATCCGGACCGGACCTGGGCCCGGTGGAGTCGGTTTTCCCGGAGATGAAGGCGCGCACCTCCAAGGATATCGGCCCGGCCAGGAAAGACGGCGCGCGCTATATGCTGCGCTGGGAGACGCTGGGTCCCAACCGCGACAAGCCCCGCAACCCGCCTTTACCGGAGCCCTCCATGCTGCGCATCTATCGCATTGAAGAATAAAAGGTTAAGATAAGTCGTCCAATCTACGTGTTCTGGGCAGAAAACGCCCGTGCCTGGTGTTTCATTTAGAGCATGCTGAAATCCCTGGGAAACAACCCATGATGAGGAGATTAACCCAATGAAGACGAAGGTGTTGATCGGTTTTGGTGCGTTGGCTGTCGTGGCCGGAGCGACCCTGTTCGCCGTGATGGGCAGTGGATTTGTTCTGGCGGACGTGCCACCCGCGCCGGAAATCGGCACAAAGGCGCCCGACTTCGCCCTGAAGGATTACGACGGCAAGGAACACAAGTTGTCGGCGCATGCGGGTAGCGTTGTGGTGCTTGTGTTTACGTCGCAGGATTGCCCGTATTCGCGCGCTGGCGACAATGCGCTGGCGAAGTTCGCGGACCAGTATAAGGACAAGGGCGTGGTCTTGCTGAGCATCGATTCGCACGCGGGCGCGACAGCAGAGAAGGTCAAGGAATTCGCCACGTCTGGGAACGAAACCAAGAAGCCGCTGCCCTATCCGATCCTATTGGATACGGGCAATGTTTACGCCGACAAGATGGGCGCGAAGCGCACACCTGAAGTGTACATCGTGGACAAGGCGGGCAATTTGGTCTACCACGGCGCGTTGGACAACGGCAAGAAGCTCGACGAGGCAGGCTACGAAAGCTACATTGCAAAGGCCGCCGATGAACTGCTGGCAGGCAAGCCGGTGTCGACCTCCAAGTCGTCGGCATATGGCTGCAGCATCAAGCGTGTGAGCTAAGCCCGGGCCATGACATTGTTACAATCCTTTCGCCACGCCACCGATTCTGCTCGGTGGCGTGGCTTGTGTATCGCCTGCACCGTCGCCGTCGTCAGTGCGTGTTCGGGTCCGCCCGCCGCACCGCAACCCTCGCCCGCCGAGAATACTCCCGTGGCGCCCGCAACCGCTCCACCTGCGGCCCAAGCCATTGGCCCGGTGGAACTGGCCAACGAGGCGCGCGTCCGCGAGTTGTTGGCCGCGACGCAGGGCAAACCGCTGGTTGTGAACGTGTGGGCGACGTGGTGCATGCCGTGCGTCGCGGAATTGCCCGAGTTGGCAAAGGTCTACGAGAGCCGCGAGAAACTTGGTGCGGGGTTCCTCAGCCTTTCGGCGGACCTCTCCTACGAAGTGGAACAAACGGTCAAGCTCTTTGTGAGGGATAAGAAGGTCCCATTTCCGGTCTACGTGCTCGATTCGCTCCCGCCGGATGTCCTCGCGAAGATGTTGAAGGTCGAAGAGAGCAAATGGGACGGCCCCCTGCCCGCGACGTTCCTGCTCGACAAAGACGGCGTTATGAAGCAGTTCTGGTTTGAGGAAGTAACCGCGGAAGAACTCATCAAGGCAGTCGAGTCGCTATAGACGGACA
>JBHEKO010000130.1:0-6283 GCA_041859475.1 Candidatus Hydrogenedentales bacterium | reverse complement strand
TCTCTCCTTTCTCCCACCCACAGCGCGACAAACTTCACCTATACATAGGAGCATTTGATCCCGAACGACCGCCCGGCGGGTCGCCGTTCGTATTCCAGACTCCAAACCCGCAGAGTCAGAAGGGAACTGTCAACAAGGTGTACCACCATCCAACAGACCACCGCCCTTGGCACTTCCTGCACCAGCCCAAGCCAGAATTCCCCTTCTCCATCCGTGTCAGTCGGTGCTCGTCCGTGTTCGTCCACCCCCCCTTATTGAATCGTCAAAAAGTTGGGACGGGTACGCCCCCCCCCAGAGATTGGACGCAACCCATGTCCGCACCATCGCGGCGCAGAGGGCCCGGTATCGACGGGCGTCTCCGCTATGGCGATCCGCGAAGAGGCTCCCTGGTCCGCTCACGTTCTCATGCTTCCATTGGGACGTACCCCCTCTCAGGACCTCCTTGGAGGCGCCTTGGGTGGCCGTGAAGATGCGGATCCCAGGTGAAGAACCGTCACCGAAAAGCGCAGCCCCACAACTAGACGTATGGTAGATGTAGAGCAGCCGTCTTATACAAGTACAGGGATTCTATTGACGAAGCTTATGCTCTATAAACTGAAGCGATCTGATATACCTAGGGTCTGTAAGTTGCGGATATATAAGCATTTGCGTTTGCGCCGAATCCGGGCGAGCGAAGGGTGCTGCCTCCGATCTACCCCCCTTGCAAAACTCGAAAAATCTGCTATACTGACCCTCGTCAAGCATGTGAAGGCTTGTGGTTATGTCTTTGTTGGTGGTGTCCTGGGTAGTAGCGGTCGCATAAGGGCAGCCGTATTTCCGGCAAAAGCAGTGCCGCGTTGGTTGTCGCAATAGCAGTACTAATGTAATCGTTAAGTATGTATTGCGGCTTGCCGCGTATTGCTGCCGGGCGGGTGTCCGCGCCGCCCAACAACGATCGAGGAGTTGACAATGAAAAGGAAAACCGGTTTCACGCTTATCGAATTGCTTGTCGTTATCGCAATCATCGGAATTCTTGCGGCTATCCTGCTTCCGGCGCTTGCCCGCGCCCGCGAAGCCGCCCGCCGCGCCAGTTGCCAGAACAACCTCAAACAGGTGGGTCTGGTGTACAAAATGTATGCAAACGAGTCAGAAGGCGAACAATTCCCAAGCATGCTCAAGAGGGCTTCCTACCTGCAACCCAATAGTTTCGGGGGGTACTTGCAGTGTGGCTACAACAACCCCAACGACCTTCCTTCGCCTCTCGGAAGTGGGGACGCCGAATTCACGGCCGATTGGCCAGCAGTGTACCCCGAATACCTGACTGACGTGAATATCCTTATCTGCCCGTCCGATGCTGGCGCGGGGGAAATCTTTACGAACGGGTCATGGAACGTGGGCCAGAATCCGAGCGCGGGGATTGACCCATGCGCAATAACTGCCGCGTCTTACCTCTACTTGGCCTGGGCGATGCAAGGAGACGAGTATGTCAACGCAGGTCAGGATCCCAACGATGCGGCGTCGACTGTAAATAGCGATTTCTTGAACGCGATTATCTCTGCGCTTTCTGATGCGGCTACAGACGGTCCGGCGGTATACGACGAAGACATCGAGATCAACAATGGGCCTACGATGTATCGGTTGCGTGAAGGCATTGAGCGCTTCTTCATTAGCGATATCAACAATGCGGCTGCGTCTGCCCAAGCTCAAAGCACCATTGCCGTGCAGTTCGACCTCCTCAGCTCGACGGTCTCTGAGTACAACCACGTGCCCGGCGGTTCCAATGTCCTTTACATGGACGGCCATGTGAGCTTTGTCCGCTTCCCAAGCGATTTCCCGGCAACGCGCGTGTTTGCGAATCTCGTCTCTCTGTTTTAGTCCCTCTTCACACAGCTTGACCACACGACGGGCCGTGGGGCACCTCCCCCCACGGCCCGCCGGCCTTTTCTCGCAACTGAATTCCTATCCCCAATAACTGGCCCGGCTTCTGCCGTTCCGAGTCATTCTTCTTGCGTACGCATGTTCGTGACGCTACTCTGTTGCGCCATGACCACCGAACATGATTCCAGATACGACGCTGCGGGCCAGACCGTGCAGTTTCAGTTCCTTTCCCGACGAAGCCGCGTAGACTCCGCGACGTTCCAGCGGGCGTTTCGTGAGCCGCCCTTAGTGGAGAGCGGGGGAGACCTGCCGCACCATATGGACTCGGCCCATGCACGTGTCTTCGCGGATGCGCCGGCGGGCACGCGTCTTCTCGAAGTGGGCTGCTCGGAAGGCCGCAATCGGACCTGGTTTACGAAGGCCGGATTTGTCTATTTCGGCACCGACATCTACCGTCCCGCCGATTCCGAACTGATGCGGTCTTGCGGCGGCCCCGGTTTCTTGTCCGACGCCCATTTCTTTCCGGTGGCCGACGAACAGTTCGACATTGTCTACTGTGCAGCGGTGACCGAGCATCTCGCCTGCCCACACCTCGCGTTTCAGGAAATGCGGCGCGTGCTGAAACCAGGCGGCTACTTCCTCGGCAACGTTGCCTTTCTCGAGCCGTGGCATGCGGACAGCTTCTTCCACATGTCCCCCAACGGCGTGATCGAATTGCTCACCTTGAGCGGGTTCCAACCCGAATACGTCTGGCCTAGCCGCGGCTACAGTGTGTTCGACGCGGCGGCCATCCTCGGATTCCGAGGCCCGTTCCGCGCCTTCAAGTTCGCCGCGCCTATTCTCAATGCCGCATACCGGCTCCAGTTCTCTCTGCGACGTCTCATGCGCTCAATGAAGGGCAAGCCCCCGGAACGCCCTATCGACGACTGGGCGCGCATGGCCGGAGCTATCGACTGGATCGCCCGAAAACCATCCTGAGCCGGTCAACACAGCGCGGCAAGATGCGTTTTGTACCGCTGGCTTCCAGCCGGCTCTTCAGTTGCGTAATCCGCGATACCGTCGTATCATTGTGTTAAGAGCCTTGCTGCAAAACGCTCGAATCCAAAAGGAGGCTTCTGAGCGGCGATATCCATCGGCCATCCTTATCGCAAGAAAGAGGGGGGACCATGTTTCGCAAAAGCTGCATCCTGCTTCCCACGGACTTTTCGCCCTACGCCCTGCACGCGATGAAGTATGCGATTGCCATCGCGAAAGCCTACGAAGGCCGCGTCCATTTCCTGCATGTCATCGACGAAGCACTTGTGTCGGGAGGACACGCCCACGGCTTGTGGCTGACCAAGGGAGACGCCGACGCGCTCGTGGCTTCGATGAAAGACCATGCGGGAAACCGGCTGGAGATGCTTACCCGGATTGCGGACGATCAGGGCGTCGTCTGCTCCAGCTACATCGTCGTGGGCAAGCCCCAGGATGAAATCTTGAATCATGTCCGGGATCACGGTTGCACCCTGATCGTCCTCGCCACGCACGGGCGTTCTGGTTTCGATCACATGGTATTCGGCAGCGTCGCGGAAAAGGTCGTGCGTCAATCCTTTGTTCCCGTGCTCTGCGTCAAGCATCCCGAGCACGAGTTCGTGAACGACGAGGACTTGTCGCTGAAGATCAATCGGGTGCTTTTCCCGACCGACTTTTCCCCGTTTGCCGAGAAAGCTCTGCCCTTTGCCGTCTCATTGTGCAGGGAGTTTCACGCGGGCCTCGTGTTGTTTCATGCGAGCGAGTTATCCGTCGCGTTGCCGGAATTCATGCCCGACGCCGCGCTTACCATCGGCACCACGATGGAATCCACGGCGCGAGAGGCCCTCGACCGCATGAAGGAAAGTATTGAAGATGTCGAAGTGGAAGTGGCCGCCGTGACGGGGGTTCCGCATCGTGAGCTATGCAGGCTTGTCGAAAAGCTGCCTGTGGATCTGATCATCATGCCCACCCACGGCAGGTCGGGCCTTGGACATATCCTATTTGGAAGCGTTGCGGAGAAGGTCGTCCGGCTCGCTGGATGCCCCGTGCTCACCATTCGTCCCGAATGGGAAGGGCCGGAGCCGCAGGCAGAGTAACCCCGCGGGCACTTCCCCAGTCCCCCTGGAAAACAGGAACCGCAGCCGTGGTCTAGTTTGACCGGTCTTGGCTGCGGTACAAGTCCAACATCTCCGTGATGTCACCAGGCTTTAGCTTGCCTGTCGCCACCACGCCACCGTCAATATCGTGTATTATGAATCGATTTCTCCCCTGTTCGATGGCTTCCCCCATGACCCGCCCCGCTAAGTCCTCCAGTAGTTCCCGCTTCTGGGACTGGTCCGCCTCCCGCCAGGAGGACGTTTCGGTGAGGGTCATGGTGTAGTGCCAGGCATCTGAAGTGCCCGTTTTCCGCTGGTGCATGGGCGTGCCCTCCCTAGAACTCGACTCGCCGAGCCGATTCCGGTTGATTGGAGTGGTCGCAATTGAGCGTAAACGGAGTATAACACAATTCAAACAACCGAAAGGAAGGAAAAAGAAGTGGGACTGCGCGAAGCATCTACTGGGCGCAGATTCTCGAAAATCGCTCGAAAAAGTCGGGAAAAGTCTTCGATACGCATTCCGAATCTTTGATGGCCACGCCAGGAATCCGAAGCCCAGCCATCGCAAAACTCATCGCCATGCGGTGGTCGTCATACGTGTCGATAGCCGCACCTTGCACCGCGCTGCCCGGCGTAATCGAAAACCCATCGGTGCGTTCTTCCACGACCGCACCCAATTTCCTCAGCTCTGTGGCGGTTGCCGAGATTCGGTCGGTCTCTTTGATGCGCAGGTTCGCCACATTGCGAATAGTCGTCGTCCCCTCCGCGAAGAGGGCCGTTACGGCAAGCGTTTGGGCCATGTCGGGCATCGCGTTCAAATCGATGTCGATTCCCTTGAGCGTCGTGCCGGAGCGAACCTCAATCCAATCAGGTCCCTCTTCGACTTCACACCCCATTTTCTCCAGCACATACGCGAACTGAGCGTCTCCTTGGTGCGACCGGCTCGTCAGATTTGAGACGCGTACCCGCCCTCCGGAAATGGCCGCCGCCGCCAGGAAATACGAAGCCCCCGATGCATCGGCCTCGATCGCGTAGGTCCCTGGCCGATACTGTTGGCCCGCGGAGATGTGAAATGCCGAATACCCTTTGTTTGCGGCCTGAATTCCACGCTCCTCCATCATCGCCAGCGTGAGATCGACATACGGCTTCGAGACCAACTCTCCTTCAACCTGAATGATTGCGTCCGAAGTCGCGTAGGGCGCGACTATCAATAGTCCCGTCAGGTATTGGCTGCTGGCCCCGCCGCGCACCCGGGTCTTCCCGCCGAATTGGCCTGTGCCTCTAATCGTTATCGGCGGACAAGCCGTATCGGTGTCGGTATCCACGCCCCATGCCCGCAACGCATCCACCAAGTCGAGAATAGGCCGTTCGCGCATCCGGGCCGTTCCGTCCAAGACGGCAGTCCCCTGAAGCGTTGCGCAGGCTGCGGCAAGAAAGCGTACGGCAGTCCCCGAATTGCCCAAGAAGAGGGGAGACCCCGGTGCAACAAAAGAGCGTCCATGAATGCGCAACGCTCCCTGATCCCGCGATACTGGGATACCCAACCCCTGCAACCCGCCGATCATGTAGTCGGTATCGTCGCAGTCCGCCGGTTCCAGGAGAACGGACTCACCCCGAGTCAGGCCCGCCATGACCAAGGCACGCGCTGTGCAACTCTTCGATCCCGGTATCGAAACGGTAGCGTCAATAGGCGACACGGGGGTGATGGAGAAGGTACTCATGGCTTAGAAACGAAGTTCCACGCGATTACCGCGCGAAAGCCCAAGTTGAACATGAGCATTCCCGCGATTCACGGCAATCTCAAGATAGTCGGAACTCCCAATCAGGGCAACTGCCTGTCCCTGTTCGACATCGCCATACGTTTCCGACACGCACGCAAGCCGCGTATGCCCCGCTCGTATGTCCCTTGGTCTGTCAGGATCGAGATCCTCCCGCCGGATGTTCGTTATCGCATTTCCAAATCGGTCAAGGTGCATGACAATGCCGACGACTCGATTGTCCTCGTCCCGTTTTGCGCATGGAATGTCCAACATGGTCATTGTCGTTATACGGTCGCCTGCTTCCTCTACCGGGACACCGCTTGCCAGCGCTGCCGCAGCCGGTGCGAAAATATCGCGCCCGTGAAACGTCGCGCTGATTCGGTCCAGCATGAACTGCTTGTTCGTTATCATGCGAACCTCGCCGAGGGGATGCTTGCGGACAAAAAGCGACAGTACGCCGTTGTCGGGCGCTACGAAGAATTGGCCGCCCGCGGATGCCGCAATTGGCAAGCGGGATGTCCCCACGCCGGGATCCACAACAACGCAATGAATCGTCCC
>JBHEKO010000744.1:0-8604 GCA_041859475.1 Candidatus Hydrogenedentales bacterium | reverse complement strand
CCCCTTATATATAGGGAGTATCCAAACCATGAAGACCAACAACCATCACCAGCTCGCTACCGTCGCGGCACTCCACGAACAGACCCGCCGCGCCCGCACCTGGACCGAAGACTGGACACCAGAGCACCCCCCCTTGAATCGTCAAAACGACACAGAACAGCCCCCCCGAACCGGCAAGGCAACACGGGACCCCCTTGAATCGTCAAATCAACATGGGGACCCCCTGAATCGGCAAGGCAGGGTAACCCCAAGGGAGCGTGGGAGTGGGGGAAGCCCGGCGCTTCGGTTCCTTGGTTGCCCTGCCGTCGGCCCTGAACTTCCGGCGCTCTTGGGCCTCTGGACTATGAAGACAGATGCCAGGCTTTGTACAATCTGAAGGATATCGTGGGGAAGCGACCATCTTCGTGGACCCCATCCGGCCACCGTTGAGAATGGTACGGGTGGGGATGACCTGCCGCGGCAATGCACTTTCAGCCAAGAGGTAATCATGTTTGTAAGTTGTACCATCGTCCTTGCCGTCGTTTCCGCCGCGATCACCGCAGCGCCGGACATTCGGGAAGACGCCCATGTTTTCCTCGCGGGTGAACCAGTTCAGGTGGCCGTGCCCGAGGATTTGCCCGGTGCGGCGGCGAAAGCCCGGGCACTGAACGAACGCCTCGAACTGCAACAGGTTACGCACATCACGGACGGACGCGCGGATTTCGGCGCTCTGCCGGTGGGTTGGTACCGCGTGGAGTTTTTCGGTCCTGATGACGCCGCGTTCGGATTCACCACGGCTGCGGTCCTGGAACCCCTGCTGGTGGAGCCACCGGCCGATTCGGCCATCGCGATTGACGTTGCGTTGGCGTGGCTGGGGGCAAAGGACCAAAGCGATTGGCCGGTCTACGCACGTCTGGCACGGCTCGCCGGGGTGCGCTGGGTGCGCGACCGGATTCATTGGCGTGAGATGCAGCCGGAAGACGGCCCATTCGTAGCGCGCACCAAGTACGATGATAGCGCGGCTATCCAGTCCGCGGAAGGGCTTCAGATTCTTCAGGTGTTTCACACGCGTCCGAAGTGGGCCCTTGCGCCGGATTCGAATCCCGAGCGGGCGCGCATGGATCTGGCCAAGCTATACACCTTTTGCAGAGGTATGGCAGGACGTTTTCATGGGCGGGTGCAGGCGTGGGAACCGTGGAACGAAGGAAACGCCAGCAACTTCGGCGGATATACCCTGGACGAGTTATGCACCATCCAGAAGGCGGCATACTTAGGCTTCAAAGCAGGGGACCCCGATCTGACGGTTTGTTGGAATCCCTTGGGGGGGATAAACATCGAAACGCAAACGCGGAGCATCCTACAAAACGAGACGTGGCCTTATTACGACGTGTACAGTATTCACTCCTACGATTGGCCCCACGGGTATGAGCAGTATTGGGCCCATGCGCGTGAAGCGGCGTGCGGCAAACCCCTCTGGGTGACGGAATGCGACCGGGGCATGCAGGTTGACCCCGCTTCCGCAATGGGCGACTTCACCCCCGAGAACGACCGGCGGAAAGCGGAGCTGGTCGTTCAATCGTACGTGCACAGCCTCTTCGCTGGGTCGAGCCGGCATTTCCATTTTATCCTTGGCCATTACACGGAAGGGGATAACCGCACCCAATTCGGATTGCTGCGGCGCGACCGCACGCCGAGGCCAGGGTATGTGGCCCTGGCGGCGCTGGGGCGGATACTCGCGGGCGGGGCGTGCCTCGGGCGACATGAGATTGAAGGGCAACCGAATATTCACCTCTATGCCTTCCGCGCACAGCCTCAAGGGCAGCCCAAAGACGTGCTGGTGGCCTGGACGGAGCGCGAGGGCGATTGGCCCGACCGAGGGAAGGAGCGCGCGCCATGGCCACTCGCGGAACCGCTGAACATTGAAGCGGCCTACGACTATCTGGGCCGCCCTCTGAAAGCGGCAGCGCCCGCGGAACTGCGTCCCGATCCGGTCTTTCTTATCTTGCCCGATGGTGCGTTGGGAAAGCTCGCGTGGCGCACCGTCCCTCCGGGCAACCCGCGCCCTGGAGTGGCTTCGCCCGTCGTGTTTCAGTTCGATGTGCCCGGAAAGCCACCCATTCAGCGCACCATCAACTGGAGTCCGGAAGCCGCCTACGAATTCGCGCCTGGAATGGTCCTCGATGCTACCCTCACCGTGTACAACCTTGGGGAGGCGTCCGTAAAGGGGGCGCTCTCCCTGGAATCGATACCGAGCGGCTGGCAGGCCGGAGTTGCGAACTGGGAATTGGCGCTGGAACCTATGGCACAACAGACCCTTCCCGTGCGCCTTACGGTCGCGGAAGACGCCTCGACCAGCGATGTCTGGCTGAACTTCCGCGGAGCATTTGGAGAGGCTGGGCGGCCCTTCCTCGCGGTGTGGAGCCGGAAACCGGTGGAGAAATAGGCGAAGCGAGTAGCCCTGGAACAGGAGTGGGGGAGTGGAGACACCGCCTCCGAATCAATTGAGCGCGGCGGCTATCGCTTGGGTATCGGGCTGCGCCAGGAGAACAAACTCCGCCGGAGCTCCCGACGCCAGCCAGACTGAGGTCGGCACTGCGTAGGTCTCCTTCAGCGTGACGGCATCGAGTACGGTCCCGTCACCACGCACGCCCCCGGCAATGACCACGCGGCGGGGCGCTATGAGCGATACCAGATGGGCGACGTCGCCGAGCGCTGGGATCATCCCTGGGGCGAGAATGCCTAGCCGCTGGTTGCGATAGGGCGTTTCTGTCACGAAGCTCGCAAGCGTATTGACTGTTACGGCGGCCGTAATGCGCGCATCGAGCGCTGCCGCGCACAAGGCGACCATGCCTGCCGGTCCCCGTCCGACAACGGCGAGTCCGGCTGGCGCGTGGCCCGCGGTCTCCATCAGCGCGTCGATGGTGCGCCGCACATCGTGGGTCCACTGGCCGAGCAAAGGCCGGCCTATCCATAGCGCCCACTCAGCCGTGTTGTGATCCGGCGCGCCGCCAATCGCGTCGTTCGCCCAGGCCAAGGCACCGGTCGCACGGAGATCGATGGTCACGACTTCCCACCCCGCGTCGCGCAACGCAGCCGCCTCGCTGCTCTTCTCCGCTGACTGCTGGCCTTCAAGGTCGAGCAGGAGCGCCACCCGTGACGAGGTAAACGTGGCGCCATACGCGGCGAGATCGATGCCCGGTTCGGAACGGAAGCGCATGACCCGCGACGCGTCTCCAGCCGCTGGCTCGATGCGAACGTCGAGCGCGCTTCCGGGCGGGAATCCGCCGAGTACCTCGCTCGCTAACCGTTCACACAGCTTGGCCCGGTCCCGGTGCAACGCGTCGTTATACGCTGGCGTGTTCTTTTCCGCCAGCAGGCGGCGCGCTTCCGTCGCGGCGAATTTCGGCAACGTCACCCAGTCCGCAGGCCGCGAATCGCCCGGGAAACAACGGAGGTCTTCCGGCGGCTCGGTCACGATGGGCGCTTCCGGCACGGGGGCGCCGTCGCCCGTACCGGTCAGGAACCGCGCCATCCACCCGTACATCGCCTCGCGCATGGGCTGGCTGTAGTCATGGCCCGACTCGAACGTCGTGTGGCGCACGTGGTCTGCCGCTTCATATAGCGCGAAAATCGGCGTGGCCTCCTCGATGGATTTCCGCGCCTCCTCGACGGAGAACTGCGTTGCGTCGCGCGTGGCGCTGATGACTAGCAACCCGCGAGGCGCGGCAAGCCCTAGCACGCCGCTCTCCTCCGTTGATTTGAGGATGCCCGGCGCCACTTCGCACAGGCAGCAGGCCGCGCCAAGATACGCCCGGTAGTTCCCGACCGAGCAGACTGGCACTGCCGCGCGCAACCGCTCGTCCCACCCCCCGGCATACATGGTCTGATTTCCGCCGCCGCTCGCGCCGGTGATGCCAATCCGCGCGGGGTCCACTTCCTGTCGTGTGGCCAAATAGTCGAGCGCGCGCCCATTCTCGTAGACCTGCAGCCCGGATAGCGGCAGGCCGACGGGAAACAAGGTGGCCGCGGTCATCTCTCCGTGGTACTCGCCGAGCGCCTTGTCGATAGCACGTTCCCCCGCGCCGAAGGCGTCTACCGCCAGCACGAAGTAGCCTTGCTTCACCGCGCCGATGCACCGTGCCTGTACTACGGGGTCCTGTTTTGCCCCGGGCCAGTGCCCATGCACCTGAAGGATGGCGGGCCTTGGGCCGGTCTGCTGCGGCACATAGGCGTTTGCCGTCATCCACACGCCTGGCAAGGTTTGGAAGACCAGCTTCTCCACGCGATAGCCTTGGCGTTCGAACGTTCCTATCAAGCGCGGCTCAAGCGGCGGGGGCGCGGGCCAGTTCCCCCATGCCCGCGCGAGTGCCGCGCGAATCTCCACCCGCCGCGCGGTCCATTCATCCATCGTCGACACGGCAGGGTACGTGGCTTTGCACGCGTCCGCCTGCTGCCGGACAAATTCGAGGTAGGCATTCGCGGGCTCCGCGGCAGCCGAGGTTCCGAGTACAGCGAGCGCAACGGCGAGGGCAAGTGTGGGCACACAGCGCGCAAAGGTCGCAGAACCCCTGGGTGTGCCCAGACGTAACCTGATGGTTCTGCTGGAAGGTGCGGCGGTTGGTCCTGGGATGCACATGTCTTGACCTCGACTAGAGTAATCTGGGATTCCTCGTATGGACTCGCTCGCTATCATGAGCGTTGAGTCGGCGGTATATCAACGGAACTTCTTTCCTAGACGCGCGGAAACATAGGTGCAAGCGTTGCCGAAACGCCGAATCTGTGGTAAACTGGCCTAGAAAGCTGCGGAAAAGCAGCATAACGCGGAGGTGCGCCGCGAATGGGAATACAAATCAATACCAATGTGGGCGGTCTAAACGCCCTGCGGCAACTTCAGAAGGTCACGTCCCTGTTGAATCGGGGGCAGGAGCAGGTGAGCTCCGGGCTTCGTATCAACCGCGCCGCGGACGATGCCGCGGGGTTGGCGGTAGCCGAGCGATTCCGGTCCGAAGTCCTCCAGTACTCGCGAGAAGTCGAGAATCTTCAGAGCGGCGTCAGTGTGACGCAAACCGCGGACGCGGCGTTGAGTACGCAGGGGGATGCCACTCAGCGGTTGCGCGATCTGGCGCTGCAATCGGCCAACGGAACGCTGAACGACGACCAGCGCGCTGCCATCAACGCCGAGGCCCAACAACTTCTGGCGCAGATCGACGAGACCGCGCAGAATACCGAATTCAACGGCACCCAATTGTTGAACGGTTCGCAAACAACGGTTTCGCTGGGGGCTGGCGGGTCGCAGGTGAACTTGGACTCCTCGACCACGAACGCCTTGGGTATCAATGGGCTTGACCTGAGCACGCAGGCCGGTGCGCAGAGCGGCCTTGGCGCAATCGACACGGCGCTGAGCCGCATCGACCAGAACCGGTCGAACCTTGGGGCGCAGGAAAACCGATTCGAACGGGCTATCGAAACCCGCGAGACAGGTATTCAGAATAGCACGGAATCGGAAGCGCGCATTCGCGATTTGGACTATGCGCGGCAGACCATCGAACAAACGCGCAACCAGATCCTGTTTGAGGGTGGTTTGAGCGCCTTGGCGCAGTCCAAGATCCCAGCCCAGACAGCCGCCCGTTTGCTGGGCGGTTAGAATCAGCCTTATTACAAGTATGCTCTTAGCGTGCTTGTCAGAAGGCTGTTTGGTGACGAGGCGCCCCTTTCACCGCGCAAGGGTGAGGGGGGTCTTCGTTTTACTTGGATTCGAGTTCGCTGCCCTTGCTCATCCAAAACCACGTTTCGTCTCGCGATAAGTGGCGCGGAAGCCGGTTCGGGTATCCCAGTAGCTTGGCCAGTTCGCCGTAGGTATCGCGCTTGCTCGCGCTGACTGCATCCAGTTCGGAAAGGCCTCCCAGCGCATCGCTGAGCCACGCCATCTCGGCGGAAAGATCGGGATACGCATCGAGGTCGGGCCACACCGCGTGTGTGGCCGGGTCCAGCACGGAACAATCGAACCCCGGGACAAGCGCATGCATGACCTGCTTCAAGGCATGCGCATCTCCGTCGTACTCCCAGCCGACCCGTGTGTTCTCATCGACGATTTCCAGGTCGGCATTGATTCCCGTCAGCGACTGTTCCATTTGGCGCTCCAATAGCGCCGCAAGTTCGTGACCTTTTCCCGCTTTGCGCAACACGTGGGCGCGAAGCGTATCGATTCGCCTGTTGGGCGAGAACGAGGCCAGCAGCTTTTCAGCCTCTTCGAAATCGCCTTGGGCGACACGAAGATAGACAAACGGTTCCAGGCATCGATCCAAATCGCGCGGATGTGCCAGTAGAAATTCGTTGAGAAGCCGTTCCGCTTCGTCCAATTCGCCCAATTGCACGAGCAGTTCACCCAGCCTTCGAACGACTTCGTAGCCTTGGTTGGAACCGGGCACGCGCAGCGCCTTCTCAAGCTGACGCCTCTCTTCGACAAATTCCTCCGCGCAGTGGAAGAACGAGGCCAGCGCTAGATGAAACGAATACGGGCTGGCGTCCTGGTTCTCGCGTAAATTGCGCAGACGAACCGCGCGATGGTACCCGTCCAGGAGTGTCAACGACCTATCCTGATCGGCGATTTGCGCCGGGGTCGGCTCGACCTTCACCCGAGACTTGAAGGTCCCCCCAAGTGTCCTCTCATATACGAACAACAAGCGTTCGCGCACTTCTTCGAACGTTTGCCAACGGTCCGCGGGGTCCTTCTCCAGGCACCGCATGATGACCCGGTCCAATTCCTGAGGGCACTCGACCACACGTTCGCGCAAGGGCACGGGCGGTTCGCTCTGATGGAACCGGCGCATGGCCAGCAGATGTTCAATGGGTGTGTCGGTACGGATGGTGAACAGGCGTTGTCCGCTGATGGCCTCGTAGAAACAGCACCCAAAGGCATAGATGTCCGCCACTTGGCTGACGCCACTCGCCTCCACAAACTGTTCCGGAGCCATATAGGCAGGCGTCCCGAACGCGGCGCCCACCTGAGTCAAATCCTTGCCGCCTTCCACCTCGAAGATACAATCCAGCTTGATATCCTCGGCGATATGGCACCGTACCAAGCCGAAGTCCGTAATCTTCAGCGTGCCATCCGCCGCGATTAGCAGGTTCTCCGGCTTCAAATCGCGATGCACCAAGCCCGGCACCGATTTCGTCGCATGTATCATTCCGTCGCAGCACTGAATGGCCAGGTCAAGAGCGGTGTGCATGGAAAAGGAGTCTTGTCGCAAATAGTCCGCGAGCGACAAGGTGCCGCGCGCATCCGACTCAACGTACTCCATGAACAGGTAAGGGCACGCTTCCACAATATCGATGAAGTAGGCGTGCACGATGTTCGGGTGAAACCCGGTCAATATCCACGTACGCGCCTCGCGCAGGAATCGCTCGATCAAGGATAGGTTCTGCGAGAACTGGTGTTGGAACGTCTTCGCGGCGAACCGTGCGCCTTCCGCTTCCAGGACGTAGACCACCCCCATGCCGCTGACGCCGGGGCCTCCGCGCACGTCGAGCACGCTGTACCGATCATCCAGCAGGTTGCCCACCTTCAAGCAATTCTCGGCCGCCGGCGTTCTATCGCTCAGAACTGTCGCTTGTGCGTACGTGGGAAGTTGGGTGGTTAGCGGTAGAGTCGCAGCAAATTGAGGGTTATCTAGTCCGAATTGTTCAGCCATGGCTCTCAACAATAGTTGTCCTGGTGTTCAACGGCGCGACGCCCTAAGCAGTCACCCCACCTTGGCCCTTCGTCCGAACATGCTCTCCGAACGGACTATGCATCCGCACGCAGTGCCTCGATTGCTTCGTCGCGGGTCAGGAGGATTCGGTAACGTTTGGACAGATTGGTGATTTCGAAGACCTCGGAGACAAAGGGATTCAGGCCGCACAATGCCATCTGGCCGTTCCCCTTTTCGAGTGATTTGGACAACATAATCACGACACGCAAACCGCCGCTGCTGATGTACTCCACGCCCGAAAGATCGACCGCGACACGCACGGCGCCCTCTTGCGCAAGCTTCTTGAACACGCCTTCCGCTTCCGGAGCCGACGCCGCATCGAAACGGCCCTGCAAAGACACTACCGTGACGCCGTCTACAATTTGTTGGGCAATTTCCATAAGTGTATCCAGTTTAGGCCATCGTAAGCCAAGTGTAGACTACCGGCATCGCCGGATACCACCCTCCGTCCCGCGTGCGGCTATCCTTGGTTTGACGCGTGGCGGAAAGGTTGAGTTTCGCTCCCCCCTTGGATATAATCGCCCTTCGCAATGAGCATTTGGGGATGTAGCTCAGTTGGGAGAGCGCTTGTCTGGCAGAGAGCAAATGTCAGCTAAGTCATTGATATTAAAGACTGCTTTAAGTCCTGCTACCAGAATTGCTACCAGAAATGATACACTTTCGGCATGAATTTCCCTCAACTTAGGAGTTGGAAAAGTGCCCGGAGTGTACTATGTAAGCGGACGAAAGAAATGGGCGGTTGCTGGTTACTGGAAGGGCAAGAAATATCCGCCGCGCTACTTCGACACTGAGCAGGACGCGAGAAAGTACGAAGCGGACCTATCCGCCGATATCGCCTACGCAAAGCGCAACAACTCAACCCCACCATTCGCCA
>JBHEKO010000463.1:0-4063 GCA_041859475.1 Candidatus Hydrogenedentales bacterium | reverse complement strand
CTCCGTGACCGTCAACACCGGCCTGGATGCGCTGAGCCAGGCGATGGAAGGACTTGTCTCGCGCAAGGCGACGCCCGTGAGCGACACGCTTGCCTTCGACGTCATCCGCCGCGTGAGAGCTAACCTGCCGTCGGCAATGCGTGACGGGGACGATATCGATGCGCGGTCCGAGATGCTGTACGCAGCCATGCTGTCGGGATGCGTCATCGCGCAGACGGGCACGACGCTCGTTCATGGCATGGGCTGTTACTACACCCTCGAATGCGGTATTCCCCACGGCCTCGCGAATGGTCTGCTCCTGACCCCCATCTTTCAGTTCAACGCGGCGGAGGCCCCGGATAAGGTGCGCGCCATTGTGGAAGCCCTTTCGGGCCGTCCCCAATCGAGCGGTTCCCCGGCAACCCAGGTGGCTCACGAGCTACACGCGTTCTTACGCGAATTGGAGACGTCGCCGGCCGCCCGCGACCACGGCGTGGACGAGGCACGGCTGGCCGGTTTCGCGAAAGAGGTGGGTGGAGACCCCTATCGGTTCCGAAACCAGGTCGGGGAAATCACGCCAGAGTTGATTGAGTCACTATACCTGCAGTCGTTTGCGGGGGAGATTCTCTGACCCTTGTCTCCCGTAATGGCGGCTTGGCAGGCATCAAATCCACTTGAATGGCGGGTCTGATTTGTGGTAATTTTCGTAACTAGATATAAATCAATAACTTGTGTCGGTTAAGGTTTCGGGTGATTCTGCCGATAAACCGAATGTAGACAGCCCGCAAGAGGGTTGCAGACGTTATGAGGAGTGAGGACACATGGTCGGTATACAAGGATTAGGCGGAATTCCCGAACCCGCTCCCGACCGTCCTTCGAACGTAAAGGACCGGCGTCGCGACGATGCGCAAGCACCTATCGGCCAAGACGATGTCCTGATCAGTTCCGAGGCGCAGGCAGCGGCTCGCCTTCAGCAACTGGTAAGTGTTGCCAAGCAAGAGCCGGAAATCCGCAATGATCGCGTCGAGGCTGCACGTCAGTCATTGGAGCAGGGCAACTACAAGAAGCCCGAAATCGTCGAGGCGGTCGCCAAGAAGCTGAGTCAACTGCTCGGATAATTGGGCCCCGCCCTCCTGCCTTTGACCCGCAAACCACGCTCGCGCTACTCTTTTGGCCACAATAGGTGAAGTCGGCTCTGCCCTTGAATCACGAGCCCGGTTCTTCCTTTCAGGTCCACATCCGAAGACGCAATAATCTGCTCCAAAGGCTCCAAGAACGTCATTGTCTCGCTTGGTGCTGCCCCAAACCCGTCCCGCGCCAACCACACCGAAAGTTCGCTGTCCTTGCTGGACAGCAGCAAGTCCGTCTTTCCATCGCCATCGAAATCGCGCACGAGCCACAAGGGAAACGGATGTCCCTTCCCCAAGTCTACAAACCAGAACACGGGAACCTGCATGGCTATCGTGGCAATGGGGGCCGGGTCGAATCGCTTCTTATCGGCGCTATAAAGGTGGACCGTCAATCGGACGGGCCACGTGTTGCCGATGGCGGTGCGGATCAGGGAATCGATGGACAGCCCCGGTTTCGGCGCGCTCCACAACAAGAGGTCCGTATACCCGTCTCCATTGAAGTCGGGCGCGTACTCGCCATCGACCATAAGAGTCCCGGGGTAGCGGCGGGCGGGACTCTTCTTTGCGGGAGGCTCATTCTTCTTCAATGCAATTGCCTTAGGCGCGACCAACGGCATCGTGATCAGCGTGTCCCACGTTTCTCTGTGGTAGCCGTACTCCACACGAAGGGAAGAATCCGTGCTGGATAGAGGAAACTCGTGCCGAAAGGTGGCCTCATGGTGTCCCGAATCCGAATCCGCTAAGGTGAACTCGTCGGGCAATCCCGTGCCACTCCGCTCCACGTCAACAACGAGAAAGGCCAGTTCTCCAGAAACAAGTGGAGTCATGTTCCGCGCCAACGTATACACGCGCATGTCCGCTTCGCTCGGGTTTTCGGGCGTAGCGTTGGGATAGCGCGCAAGAACTTCTCCCGAGATGCTGCGGAACTCATGGGCATCCTCAACAGGCAAGAGTATGCCGAGGCGCCCATCGTTGGGAACAACCATCACCCAAGGGAAAGGCCGCACGGCCACACCGGGTTCGGGATTCTCGGTTTCGAACAGCGCGACAGGTTCAATTCGCTGCGTGGATGCAACGAGAGGAATGGCGAAGACCTGCTTGCCCCGACGGCACACTACTTGGGGAGCAGCTCCTTCTTCTAGAGGGGCAATGTCGAAAGCCCCCACACCATCGGGCAATGCCAAGGTCCTGGCTTCTCCGGACCGCAGATAGACCGTCAGACTATTTCCAGCGAGGTCGCAAACAGCCGCATTGCCTTGAGCGTCGCCTTGGCAGTAGAAGACCTGTGGCTTTGGCTCGGCCATGGGAATCGACTGAACATCGAAAACCGTCGCGGAAAGCGTCAGAACTTGAACCAGGCATACCACGGGGATCATGGGGCGGTCTCCCGGGATAGGAACAAGCGGCGCGTGGCGGCGGTGTTCACGTCCGCATCGGCAGACTCCGGCCCGCTCAGAACGATGTCGGCCCGCTTATCCCCATCGACATCGCCCACGGCAAATGCCCAATCCGGTAACGTACTCAATACGGCGAGCGGCGTAGCGGCAAAACCGGCGCCGGTATTGGGGTAGACGGCAATGCGGTCCGGGGCTTCATGGACGGCAAGGTCGAGGAGAGCATCGCCCGTGAAGTCGCCCGTCAAATCCAGCAGGTGGCCTTTCTGATACGCGCGAAACATCGGCGAGTTCTGCATCGGTGGCGCGTCAAGCTGAATCGTGAAACGTCCCCGAATCGCTTTGTCTTGAATGAACTTCCCGTCGGGTTGCTGCGGGACGACGTTCACATTGTGGCCAATGGTTCTTCCTGTAAGAAATGAGGTGGCCAGTTCTCGCATCCCACCTTGGAACAGGCCTGAGGATTCAGCAATCAGGTCGAGTCGGCCGTCGGCATTCATGTCCACGCAGTAGCATTGTTGTCGCGACACGGTTGTTCGCAGTGAGGTCCACGATGCGCCTCCATCGGTGGAGACCTTAAGCGTCAACACTGGAAACGGGATGGGACCCGTGCGCGAATTCTCGTTCGAATGCCCCGCGAAATCGGCCATGTCATCGTCGTTGAGCCTGCAACTGCGCGTATTGGAAGGGACCGTATAGACCTTCGGAGGATTCGGATCTCCGAGCACGGCAAAGCCTTTGTCGAATGTGAGGCGACGAGTCACGGAAGTGTACTGTCTTTCGGAGGGTCTCAAGCCCTCGACTTCTTCGATGACGAGGGTAGAGCCGGAAACGTACAGGCCACAGTTCCACCCGATACTCAGCGTACGAATGGTTCTGTTTCGCGGTGGCCAGATCGGCTCCATCTCAGATTCCTGCACCTTCTTCGACGGATACACATCCCATTGGGCCGCGTCCTCGAAAAAGAGCTCTCCTTGGCGAAAGACGTGCACGGCATCGCGCGCAGGGACAATGATCTCCGGTTTGCCGTCGCCGTCCAGATCTTGCAAGAACTTGTGAAACCGTAGTGCCTTGGGACTCTCATTGTCGGAAGTCGTGCTGAACGTCTTGAAACGGCAGTCCGGGGGCCAGATGAGTTGCTGACTCAGGATGCGCCGCCATTGGACGCCGTCCCAACGGATCAGCTCAATCCGGTCGGATAGGCACAGGTAGAGGTCGCGGCCCCAGAGGTCGCAATGAGGTGATTCGCCGAAATCGGGAATGGGCGCGATCTGCGACTTGCTGAAGCCGCCGCTTCGTTGAAAGGCCAAGTACATCGGCAGAAGCAAGTCGAGTGTCCCGTCGCCATCGAAATCCGCGCGCAGGAAGGCGGGGTCGCGCTGACCGGAGTACAGATCGACCGCGCCCAAATTGACATCGGGGATGTCCTGTTCCACGAAGGTCAGGCCGCAGAGGACCAACGGAACGAGCGCGGCAATCATCCCTGGAGATTCCGCCTGCGCAGGATGACCGCGGAGAGAATGGTAAAAACGGCGAAGGAACCGAGCGAGGCCGCAAGGC
>JBHEKO010000374.1:0-10416 GCA_041859475.1 Candidatus Hydrogenedentales bacterium | reverse complement strand
TCGCCCGACTGCCCCGTGTTTCTCGATGCGGTGCAGGACAACTTGAACGCGATGGAAGAGGACCCCGAATCGGGGTTCAACGAGGCCGCGCGGCGTTTGATGATCCGCTACATGGCGGAGATCTACCGCAACACGACGGTGAACTACGACCATATTTTCGGGACCTTGATCCGCTATCAGCGGGCGCGCAGGTTCACCGAGCGGGCGTACCGTAACCGCATCTTCTTGTGCGTACACCAGATCAAACAACTTGGCCATCACCGCCTTCATCACGTGCTCGACCGGTCGTACCGCGATATCCTCTACGAGGACGCCAGCCCGATGTTCGGAGACTTCCTCGAGTTGTGCGTGCGCGAAGGCGTGCTGCGGCGCGAGGGCGATGCCTACGTGCGCGTCGCGCAATCGCGGAAGGAGGCGGATTTCCAGACCGCCCGCAGCAGCGAGCTCACGACGGTGATCGCCAACGAGGTCGAACCGCTGACGCTGCTCACGGGGATTATCCGCAACGTCGCCCAGACCCCGCGGCCGGTGTTGTCGAGCAAGATTCGCGCGATCATGCTTCAGGAAGACCTCGACATTTTCGAGAGCGATTACGCGGAGTTCGCGATACCGGGCGAGAGCAAACCGCCCGAAGTGGGCCGGCCCTTCCTGTTGATACCGCCGCGATACAAGGCGGGCATCGTGCTTGTGCACGGGTATATGTCGGCTCCGCTCGAAGTCCGCGCGCTCGCCGAATTCCTCTGTAGCCGCGGGTACGCGGTGTACGGCGTCCGCGTGCGGGGCCACGGCACCTCTCCCGAGAACCTGGCGCGCACGCAATGGGAGGACTGGTACGAGTCCGTGAATCGCGGCTATGCCATCGTCAAGAGCCTCACGGACAACATCATCCTCGGCGGCTTCTCCACGGGCGGCGTGTTGGCGCTGCTCGCGGCGGGAAGAAAGCGCGACAAGATTCGCGCGGCCTTCTCGATCAACGCGCCGATGCAACTGCGGCGGTACATGGCCCGGTTCGCGTCGACGCTGGTGTCGATGAACAACCTCACAGCCTACATCAAGCGCGGGTCCACCGGGTGGGAATTCGTGGAGAATCACCCCGAAAACCGTCACATCAACTACTTCCGCAATCCCCTTGTCGGCGTCAAAGAACTTGGCTAGGCCATGGACGCGATGGAGCTGGTGTTGAAAGACATCTGCGTGCCGACGCTGGTTATCCAGGGGTACCGCGATCCCATCGTCGATCCTTCCAGCGGCGAGAGCATCTTTCGCCGCATCGGCACCTCCGACAAGGAACTAACCTTCTTCGACCGGGGCCGCCACGGTATCGTGAACGGCGAGGGCGCGAACGAAGTCTACGACCGGGTTGACCGGTTCCTCATGTGGGCCGAGCAAAAGCGCACCGCGGCGGTCGACCTGAGCCGCGTCGCCGCGATGCCGAAGGAAGACGACGCGCCGGCGCCTTTGCCTGAATCGCAGGCTTCCTGAGCGCATCGTTTGCGTTCGGAGAGCGGATATTATTGTCCGCATCTTGATTCAAATCGGCGGGTTGGAAAACCCGCCCTCCGGAAACCGAGGGGACGGCCCTGCGTGTAACAGGACCAGCCCCGGACGAAGCTACGTCTCTTGCAGCCCCCTTGTCTCCACTACCCAACGACTCATAAATGAGCAATCTGCACAGGCGCGAACGGGCACCTGTGCAGAATGCGGATTAGAAGTCCTTGAGATCGTCGTCGTCCAATGGGATTACGTGCGACGGGTGTGCGACGCGGCGTTCGGCGGAGGCCGTTGCGGCGGCGGAGTGGGTCAGGGCTTTTTGTCGGGCGGAGCCTCCCGCGTTAGCGCTTTTGCGAGGGGGCGCAGTGAACGCGGCCACGGGGCGATTGGATTGCGTCTTCACCCCGCCGACCATGTCGGTCAGCTCGCCGACCATACGCGACATCTCTTCGGCCTGGGCGCTGAGTTCTTCGGCGGCCGCTGCTGATTCTTCGGTGTTTGCGGCGCTTTGCTGCGTCACCGTATCCATCTGAGCCACGGCTTGGCTCACCTGCCCGATGCCTTGGGCCTGTTCGTTGCTTGCCATGGCAATCTCGCTCACAAGCGAATTCACTCGTAGCGCGGTCGCCCCGATTTCGTGTAGCGCTTCACCGACCTCTTGGCTGATCTGGACGCCATTGCTGGCGTTCTTGACGGACTCTTCGATCATGGCCGCCGTCTTGCGCGCGGCTTCCGCGGAACGCTGGGCCAGGTTGCGGACTTCTTCGGCCACTACGGCGAACCCCTTGCCGGCGTCGCCTGCCCGGGCGGCTTCGACAGCCGCGTTCAACGCGAGGAGATTCGTCTGGAACGCAATCTCGTCGATGGTCTTTATGATCTTCGCGGTTTCATCGGAGCTGCGCTTGATGTCGTCGATGGCCTTACTCATGCGCTCCATAGCCTGTACGCCTTTTCGTGCGCTGGTATCCGACTCCCCGGCAAGGCTCTTGGCCTGGGCCGCGTTGTCGGCATTCTGCTTCGTCATCGAGGTCATTTCCTCGAGAGATGCCGAGGTTTCCTCCAGGCTGGAAGCCTGCTCGGTGGCCCCCTGCGCCATGCTCTGGCTGGACTGGGACACCTGCGATGCGGCGGCGGACGTCTGGTCGGCGCCGGAGGTAAGCGAGGCGATGATTCGACGAATGGGTCGGGTGATCGACATCGTGATGAGTATCGCCAGCGCGATCCCAAGCGCGGCCGCCACGAACTGGCCAATCAGTAACACGGCCGACGCCCGGATAAGCGAAGCCTCCGTTTGTGCCGCCGAGGTCTTCGTTACGGTGGAACCGTTGTCCGCGATGCTCTGTGCGGACCCGAGGACGCCATTCCCGACCGCGGTTCGCTTCGCCACCAATTTGTCCCGATCTCCCCACAGTTGCGCGAATCGAGCCGTGCCGTCTTGGTACTCCTTGACGGAGGCGCGGATCGCGGCGATGCCATCGAGTTCAAGCTGCTCCTTGCTTAGCGCCTGCATTTCGTCGAGTTGGGCGACAACACCTTCGAACTGCTTTACGCTTTCGAGCACCGCAGTCGCGTCTCGAAGTCCGATACCCCTCCACACGCCCATGCGTATGGTGATGACGGCCGCCGTGATTTCGTTGGAGGCCGCGATGCATTTCAGGTGATTGGACAACTCTTCCAATGTGACTGCACCTTGTCCCGCGGCTCCGGTTACCGTCGCGAGTTTGTCGGCGAGTTCCTTCTCCTGAATCGAGCGATACTCGGTGTTGATTTTCAAGAGGTTTTCGGCCGCAGCGCCCAGCGCGGTCCGTTGCGCGATGATGTCGCGGGTAATAACCGCCGATTGGTCTGCGAGCGACTTGTACTCATCCACGCCCGTCTTCGCGGCGCCCAGGGTAGTCTCGGTTTGGGTGTCCTGGTACGAAGTGGCGACTTGCTTCGATCTTTCGATAATGACTAGGGATTCGTCGAACTTCTTCTGGGCTTCGGCCAAGATGGCTTCATCGTCCGTGAATGCGAAGGCGCGCATATCGAACATGGCTCCACGAATGGCCCGCTCGATTCCGTTTGCGTCCATCATCTGGGGTAGATTCCGTTCGGACAGCACGACCATCGAGGAACGTACGTTTTGCATGCTGACCGTCGCAACAATTCCCAGCACCACCGAAATGGCGATAATCACCGAGAATCCTGCAATAATCTTGGTGCCTAGCTTCATTTTTTTGAACATTTCCGAAATCCTCCTCGTTTCAGAGAGACCTTAAACTCCGAATCACTCGTTTGCCGGCGTCCGATGGGAAGCCCGGGTATGAATGCGTTATGGCCCGTTTGCCGGACGGGTCTAGTTCCGTCTGGACCGAGGCGGGGGTATGCCCAGCGCCGCTACTCGATGGAATCCAATGCCACCAATTCACGACGCGAGAGGACACGGTCCGTATCCAGGAGCATGACGACCTTATCGCCGATCTTGCCCATGCCGAGGATAAAGGCGCATTCGCCGCTTGACACGAAATCGGGAGGCGGTTCGATTTGGCCGGCGCGGATGTCGATCACCTCCGAGACCTCGTCCACGATGAGGCCCATGGTTGACTTCCGGTCATCCCGCATAATCTGGACGACGATGACGCATGTCCGGCTGGAATCGTCGCAGGTCGCAAGCCCAAACTGCACCCGCAGGTCCATAACGGGAATTACCTTGCCGCGCAGATTGATGACGCCCCGCACGAAATCGGGCGTGCGCGGTACGCGCGTAATCTGCATGATACCGATGATTTCTTGCACTGTCAGGATGCGCAGGCCGTAGACTTCGTCGCCCAGCTTGAACGTAAGGTACTTCCCTGCGAGGGTTTCGCTTTCATTCCATCCGGACGCACCATGGTCCGACACTTGTCCCATTACTTCTCCTCCTTCTGTACTTCAGGAACCAGCCCCCCCGGTCGAGCCGTTACCACGCTCGGGGCCGGGAAACTCCACGTTGGATGCGTACTCCGGCGTGCATCAATGCGCTGTTGGGGCCGTATGCCAACTTCCAGAGGGAGAGACTAGCTGTATTGCACGAGGGAAGTTGGAGTACAGTACCATTTGCGCATCTATCGTCCATTTCGCACGGCAGATATAGTTTATGCCGAATAAACCGCTAAGTCAAGCATTTTTTATTGATTTCAAGCACGATATTATCCGTAAATAGCGTATTCGCAAAAGACTCATTTTTTATATAATTAAAAGTAATGCAATTTAAGGTGTTTAGAACAGATAGAGAAATTGGCTAACTAGAAGAACCCTTCGGGGGGAAAGACGGCGGGTTGGAAAACCCGCCCTCCGAGTTTTAGAAGGTTCCGATGGTGACGGGGCGTTGGAATCTTGGAGCGGTGTATTCGGTGATGTCGAGGTGGTGGGCGAGGACGGCGCAGCGGTCGGCATCGATGATATGGTCGTCGCCCTTTTCGAAGAGGATTTGTCCCATGTGTCCTACGGAGTAGGTGTGGGAGGCGTATTGGGTTTCGCGGTCGGGCAGGTGGGGGAACACGATGGAGCGGTCGAGCATGTGGCGTTGGAGCAGCTCAGTCATGAAGGCTTTGGTTGGGCGGCGGTCGGGGGTGCGGTCGGGGAGTTCGCCGAGGTCGGTGAGCGCGCCGAATTCGAAGGCGCGGACTTTGTTGCACCATTCGTAGCCGAGGTTCATGAGGTTGTGGGCGACGGCGCGTCCGTTGTTGCCGGCGTCGATGCCTACGCCGCGGAAGTTGTAGGCGCGGTCGAGGTTGACGATGACTTCGTGTTGGCGGGCATAGTTGACGCCTTGGAGGTGGATGCGGGCGACGTTGACGAAGTGGGGCGGTTCGGAGCGGTAAACGACGAATTCGGAAGGGTCGCGGGCGTAGCCAAGGTCGCACCCGAGGTAGTAGACGCCTTTGGGGACGGTGGGCGGATCGAAGGCGTCGCCTTCGGTGAGGAGGACGTCGAGGAAGTCGAGGCTTTCGTCGACGCAGGCGAGGTAACCGTCGAGATCGAAGACGGCGTGCATGGGGGAGCCGTGCTGGCCGAGGACGCGGTGGATGTAGCCGGGGGAGCCTTTACCGCCGTAGAGGTGGGCAAGTTCGGCGTCTTTCGCGGGGGTGAAATCGGGGTTGAGCGACGAGGGCCAGTTGTGCTGCTCGAAGTCCTGCATCCGGGTCATGCGGTAGAAGGTGTTGCGGAGTCCGTTGGGGACGCCGTAGACCCAGCGCATGCCGCCGCCGTTGAGGGCTTGGTATAGCTCGCCCCAGGCGGATTCGGTCATTTCCTGGGCTTCGTCGATGATTTGCCAGTCGACGTGGAGTCCCTGGAAGTTCATGCCGTGGGGCCCGGCAATGCGTCCCCAGAGGATGAATCCGTTCGCGAAGCGCATGAACCAGGAGGGGGAGCGGCGGATTTCGACGAGTTCGCTTGCGAACGCGGGGGTGAGGAGGAAGCGGCGGACGAGGCGTTCCATGACGGGGAAGAGGTGGTTTTCGCATTGGGTGGCGATGAGCATGTGGGTGTTGGGGCGCATGAGCATGGCCCAGCACGCCATGATTTCGATTTCGGTGGTTTTGCCGACGTCGCGTCCGTCGCAGTGGACTTTGCGTTCGGCGGTGGATTCGAGGGACTCGAGCTGGTAGCGGCGGGGTTGCCAGGGCAGATCTTGGGCGTTGGCGAAGTGCGTGTGCGCGAAGACGGAACGCCGTTGCAGGTTGATCCATTCGTCGATGTATTGGAGCGCGAGTCCTTTTGCGCGCCACAGGGAATGGGCGTCCGAAGCGTACCAGGGCAGTTTCACGAGTCTATCTCCTGTGGGTCGGAAGCACTCATTGGAGCGCCATCGTTTCGAGTGTCGCACTCTGCATTTCGCTGCGCGCCCATGGCGAGAATCTCTTTCATGACGTCGTCGCCGTCGCGGATCATGGCGCGGACTTGGGGGGAGATTGCGACGTGGGTGGCCGGGGGGGTGAGTTCGTATTTCATCATGTCGTCGATTTCCTTTCGGACCTTTCGGACTTGTTCGATGACTTTGAACAGGTTGTCGTACTCGGAGGTGCGCGCGCGGGACGGCGCGGACTTCACGGGCTTAGATTTGGTGGAGTCCTGGCCATCGGGAGTAGCGTCGTCCGAGCCCGCGGCCTGCGGCGTCGCGGTGGATCGTTGCGGCTCGGGGGGCGTCAGGGGGCTGGTACGGTGCAAGGCGAGGAGTTTCTCGCGGTGCTCGAGGATTTCGAGGACGATGGATTCGTCGATGCGGAGCAGGACGGCAACGGGCGGTGTGCGGCCGTAGCGTT
Source organism: Candidatus Hydrogenedentales bacterium (assembly GCA_041859475.1). Classification (GTDB taxonomy): domain Bacteria; phylum Hydrogenedentota; class Hydrogenedentia; order Hydrogenedentales; family SLHB01; genus JAIBAQ01. Next base: position 3,637 of record JBHEKO010000374.1, on the reverse strand, counting down.
TGCGGGCGTGCTTGAGTTGGTCGCGGCACACGACTTGGGCGCGCAACTTTTCGTCTTCGGTGAGGTCGGGGTTGGTCTTGTGGAGCCACATGCCAAGGATGGCCTTGACGGGGCCGATGCGTTTGGGCTTGGGGACGGGCGCGGGGCCAGGTGTGAGGGCTGGGGTGGTGTCCATTGAAAAACTCCTTTTATATATATGGGGAGTTTTGTTGCACTGTGGAGAGGGGGAAGAGGGACGGGTTGGCCTGGGCAAATGTGGGAAAACATGAGTAAATTCGGACAAATGGGGTGCGGCGGAGGCGCAGGGAAATAAAAAAGCGCGTTAACGCGGGGGGGCGGCGGATGAACGAGATGGACGGGATGGACTTTTGGATGGCGCGAGTGGGCTTGAGCAGGAGGGTGGCCCAGCATTGGGAAGGCGATGGGCGCGCCGTGGGGATTGCCAGATTTCGGGGGTGGGTCTAGAATGGGGTAGATACCGAAGCAGGCGATTGGCACGGCGGGGCCGTGTGTCAATCGGCGCACGTTTGCGGGGGCCGCTTCGGAACTGAGGGGGATTGCCGGCACACGAATCTCACTCTCCGCGAAGGGTATGCCGGTGGGGCACCCCTTTTCATCACGCCGTAACATCCATAAGCGCAGTACGGCACGGGTCCGTCCGTGACCGAAGGAGGTAACCATGAGCCGTTGTCTGAATCGCCGGCAATTTCTCGGATGTAGCGCAGTTGGTGGAACGTTGTTGGCCGCGGGATTGGGAAGCCACGCGAGCGCGGCGGTGGCAGAGGAGGGTTGGCCGCAGTTCGCGCCGGTCAAGATTCACGCCGTGTTCGTAGGACGAACGGGCGACATTTATTTGTCGCGTCCGACGGAGGAGGTTGGGCGCCTGAAGGAGTATCTCACGCAGGTCGAGAAGCGGTTGGGGGATGTGCAGTTTGTGGGCGGGGAGATCCTTCCTCCGGCGGAAGTGGGGCCCGTGGTCACCGCATTGAAGGATGCGGACGCGGTGCTGATGTTTCATCTGTCGGGTCATGGCGGGGGCGCGCCGGCGGAGGCGATGCAGCAGATCGTGGATGTGGGCCTGCCGACGGCGGTTTTCTCGCAGCCGTTCAGCGGCCATGGGTGGATGTATTTCCCGCAGTGGAAGAGGGACGGTAAGAAGGTGGTGCTGCTTCCGACGAGCGATTGGGGCGAGTTGGACCGGGTTTCGGCGTTGTTGCGCGTGCCGTCGCGCATGAAGCAGACGCGGATTCTGGTTGTGCGGGGGCCGATGGGAACGCCCGCGGCATGTTCGGCGGAGAGCGTGAAGGCGCGGCTTGGCGCGGAGCTGATTCCCATTTCGGTGGAGCAGACGACGGAGGCGTTCAACGCGGTCGCGCTGAAGGATGCCGAGGAGGAAGCGGAACGGTATTGGATTCGCGAGGCGAAGAAAATTGTGGAGCCGACGCGGGAGGAGATCGTGAGCGCAAGCCGGTATTACCTGGCGGTGAAGAATTTGATGATCGAGCATGGGGCGCAGGCGATCACGAGTTCGAACTGCATGGGGGATCCGGCGAAGGGGTGCTTGGCGTTCAGCAAGTTGAACGACCTGGGCATGGTGGGCGCGTGCGAGGGCGATATGGATTCGACGTTGACGATGCTGGTGTTCGCGTATGCCTTCGGGAAGCCGGGGTTCATCAGCGATCCGGTGTTCGATGCGGCGCGCAACGCGTTGGTCCATTTCCATTGCACGTCTTCCACGAAGATGGACGGTCCGGATGGCAGGCGCAGGCCGTTCTCGATTCGCACGCAGACGGACAGTCATCGCGGGGTGGCGCTCGATGTGGAGATGCGCATCGGGGAAAAGGTGACGTGCGCGAAGCTGGTGAATCTCGACACGATGCTGTGTTCGACGGGGAAGATCATCGACGTGTCGCATGATCCGCTGGGGTGCCGGACGCAGTTCATTACGGAGGTGGCGGACGCGCGGAAGATGTTCCAGAACTGGGGCGGCGGCGTGCTTGAAGGCGATACGATGACGCTGTTGCATCGCGTGGTGTTTTTCGGTGATCACGCGGCGAGCATGGATGACTTGGGGTCGTTGTTGGGGTTTAAGGTGGCGGTGGAGGCGTGAGGGGGAGGAAGTTAGAAGTTAGAAGTCAGGAGTCAGGAGTCAGGAGTCAGAAGTCAGAAGTCAGGAGTCAGGAGTCAGAAGTCGGGAGTCAGGAGTCAGGAGTCAGAAGTCAGGAGTCAGAAGTCAGGAGTCAGAAGTCAGAATGGAAGAGGGACGAGAGACGAGAGACGAGAGACGAGAGACGAGAGAGACTGGTGCGGCTTGAGGATTGCGTAAGGTTGAGGAGGAGGGTTGGATTAGGATTCGCGGTAGTGATCGGGGTAGAGGCGTTTGGCGCAGTCGGGGCAGATGCCGTGGCTGAATTCGATGTCGGTGTGTTCGAGGAGATAGCTTTCGAGTTGGTTCCAGTAGCCGGAGTCGTCGCGGATCTTTTTGCATGCGCTGCAAATGGGGAGCAGTTCGGAGAGGGCCTTGATGTCTTGGCGAGCGACGCTTAGTTCTTGGGTTCGCTCTTCGACGGTCTTGTTGAGCATGGCGTGGTATTCGCGTTCGACCATTCGAATGCGGTCGGCGAGGGCGAGGGCAAAGAGCAGCAAGGCAACGGTGAAGCCGAGGGGCACGGCGTATTCGGTTGTGATGGTTTGCGGGAGAACGCGAAAGCTGACGAGGGCGGTTGCGAATGCGCCGGCGGTGAGGGCAAACCATGCGAGCACGACGACGCGGGCGGGCCGGTAGCCCATGGCCCAACGCTTTCCGGCAATTATCATGACCGCTATGGGTCCGGCCATGGCGATGACGTGGGCAATGAAATTGGCGATGACGTGGCTGCCGAGTCCGCCAATCGAGACGGCGAGACACACGATCATGAAGCCGACGAGCGCCTTGTCGACGGTCGGAAAGTGGCGGGAGAGCTCGAGAAAGCTGCGGGAGAATAGGATTCCGAAGAAGAAGACGATTCCGAAGAAGAAGACGATGGAGTGGTCGGCCCACCAAGAGGAAGTTGGCCAGAACCATTGGTAGGCCGTGCCGTTCATGGAGGTTTGGTAGAAGAGGAACGCGACGATCAGCAGGAAATAGTAGAAGTAGGTGCGGTCGCGCAGGGAGACGATGAGCACGGCGTTGTAGAGCATCATGCTGACGAGGGCGCCGTAGAACACGCCCCAGGCGATCTCGATGCGCATGGTGTGGCGGTAGAAGGCCTGTTCGGAGAAGAGGGTGAGCGCAAACCGAAGCGCCCCGTTGTTCTCGACGCGGAGGTAGCAGGTGGTCTCCGCTTCGTATCGAAGCCGGAATCGAAATGAGGGGTTGCGGAAGTCCACGGGCCATTCGGAATAGGGGACTGCATTTCCGCTGGACCAATAGCGCACCGGCTGGGCGTCGCGCACGAGATAGGCCGTGACGTGGTTTAGGCGCGGGTTCGACGTTTCGAGGAGCCACTCCGTGTTTGTGCGCGATTCGTTGCGGAGACGGAAGCGGAACCAGTAGACGGATTCGCCCAAACCGAAGTTGAAGGAGGTGGAGTTGTGCGGTTGGAAGCGGGCCGCGGCGGCTCCGGTGGAGACGTCTTGAATGGTCAGGCCTTTGGCC
>JBHEKO010000557.1:0-8445 GCA_041859475.1 Candidatus Hydrogenedentales bacterium | reverse complement strand
CCACGACCGCTTGATGCTGTCCTTGATGTGGAAATCGATCTTCGGCCCGTAGAACGCGCCGTCGCCTTCGTTGATCTTGAAGGCCATGCCCTTGGCTTCCAACGCGCTCCGCAAAGCGCTGGTCGCGTTCTCCCACATCTCCTCGGTGCCGATGGAGTCTTCGGGGCGCGTGCTCAGCTCGACGTGATACTCGAAGCCGAACGCCTTGTACACGTGATCGACGAAATCGATGATCGACACGACCTCGTCCTTGATCTGTTCCGGAGTCACGAAGATGTGCGCGTCGTCTTGCGTAAACATGCGCACGCGCGACAGCCCGTGCAGTACGCCCGATTTCTCGTGCCGGTGCACGGTGCCCACTTCCGCCATGCGCAACGGCAGATCGCGGTAGCTGCGCAATCCGGATTTGTAGATCAACATCGCGCCAGGGCAATTCATCGGTTTCACGGCGAAATCGCGTTCGTCGATCTTCGTGAAATACATGTTCTCGCGATAATGGTCCCAGTGGCCCGACTGTTCCCACAGGATTCGTTCAAGGATAATGGGCGTGCGGATCTCGTGATAGCGCCGCTTGCGATGTTCGCTCCGCCAGAACTCCATCAACGCGTTGAGCACCACCATGCCCTTGGGATGGAAGAACGGGAACCCCGGCCCTACGCCGTGGAAACTGAACAGGTCGAGCTGCTTGCCCAGCTTGCGATGGTCCCGCTTCTCCGCCTCGGCGCGCAACCGGATATGCTCGTCCAATTCCTTCTTGCTCGGAAACGCCGTGCCGTAGATGCGCTGCAACATCGGACGCTTCTCGTCGCCGCGCCAATACGCCCCCGCCACGCTCAGCAGCTTGAACGATTTGATGCGGCCCGTCGACGGCAGATGCGGTCCCCGACAAAGGTCCGTGAAATCGCCGTGCGAATAGAAGGTGATGGTGCCGTCCTCAAGGTCACTTATCAGCTCGACCTTAAACGCCTCGCCGCGCTTCGAAAAGAAGTCAAGCGCTTCGGCCTTCGACACTTCCCTGCGCTCGTACCGCGCGTCTTCCTGGACGATCTTCTCCATCTCGGCTTCGATCGCCGGAAAGTCCAACTCGGTGATCGGCGGCTCCGTGTCGATGTCGTAATAGAACCCATCTTCGATCGCCGGGCCAATGGCAAACTTCGTGTTCGGCCGCAGCCGCATAATCGCCGACGCCATGAGGTGCGCCGCGCTGTGGCGCATTACATCTTTGCCCGCCTGCGAATCGAAGGTGAGAATCTCCACCGTGTCGCCGTCGTTGAGCGGCGTCGGCAGGCTTTTCACCTCGCCGTTGATGCGCGCGCCCGTGGCCGCCTTCGCCAAGCGCGGCCCAATAGCCTCGACCAGCGTCAGCGCGGTCGCGCCCGGTTCCAGCGACTTTTTCGACCCATCCGGCAAAACAACGGAAATTGTGCTCATGGAGACTCCTGAATGCTGACGCGATGACGGCGCGCGCGACCCGGCTACTCCCGGACCGGCGCGGCTTTTCCTTAGAAACTCGCCCGCCTATGCGCAGTAGATTTGAAAAAACGGCCCCTATCTTGCCACGAACAGACCGAAAAAAGCGAAAAGGCGCCTCCGAGTTTGAACACAACCGCGGCCCGTCTCGTCCTGTGATGGACGGCCTGTAACAATGCCATCAGCGTCGGCAACTTCAGAAGCAGGCGAATTGCGTGCCCATCACGCTTGGATTCCGACTAACGCCATTGCGTTCCGCGGGTATAATATCTGAGCCGCCCGGAGGGATTACCTGCAGGAGGCAAAGCCAAACGGGCAGGGAACAGCGGAGTACTTCGTAGTGCGTAACACATTTATCGGGTTAGGGTTAGTATTGGCTCTCGCGCAGAGTTCCGTCGCTCAAGAGTATGCGGACATGGCTATCGCGCCACCGCCCGCCTCCAAGGCGGCGTTCGAATCCGTGTTGAATCCACTTCCGAAGGCCAGCGTAGCTAAGTACTTGGAGCGTATCGGCCAAGTCAATACGTATGCCGATATGGAGGGCCAGAACGCCTTTCTCGAACAATACGCCCTGTCTCAGAAGGAATACCTTGTAGGCGCGGGCTATCCAATCGACCAGACCTCCGCGGACCTGTTCGGCGAGAGTTTCGTTGACGGCGCGTATACGGTCCATGAGGCGGCAGTTGCGTCGGTGGATGCGTATGCGCTTCGCCTGCTTGTCGATCTGTCGCAGTTGCAGGACGGCGAGGAAGTATGGGTCATCGACGAGACTGGACCGCGCGCATTCGGCCCTTATACTGCGGCGAACAGCGTCGAAGGCGGCCGCTGGCTTTCAACGACGGAAGGCGAGTCCTGCGTCCTCATGGTGCGCAGCACTACCGGCTCGTTACCCCAGATTCGACTGATTTCTTTGTCGCATTTCTTCCGAAGCTTTGAAGAATCGCTCAAAGTTCTCGCGTGCAACAATAACGTTGTCTGCGATACGACCCCCGCAATCCAGACCGCTTCAACCGGCGTAGGCATGATAGTCGTTCCCTCAGGCTCCTCCGATGCCGCCTTGTGCACGGGGGCACTGGTGAACAACGCCGACACCGCCGAGCTTGAACCCTATTTCCTAACCTCCTCCCACTGCGTGCCCGGCGCTGCTACGGCAAGCGGAGTGGACGTCATCTGGGATTGGCGATCAACTTCCTGCGATACCTACAGCCCGCCCGCCTTGGCGTCCATGCTTCGCAGCAACGGCGTCGAAATGCTCGCATCCAGCGGCGTCTACGACGTAACACTTATGCGCTTGGACTCGGTGGCATCGGGAGCGAATGGACGTTCCTATCTTGGGTGGGATACGCGCGACCCCTTTGTGAATGAGCCTATCATCGCAATCCACTATCCCGCTGGCACCGCGGAGCGCATTTCCTACGGCACGGTCGTATCCATCGACCAGAGCTTCAGCAGTTATCAAAACGAAACGAAGGTTCACTGGGACGACGGCGTGACGGAAGGCGGATCTTCGGGCAGTCCCCTGATGTTCGTCAACTCGAGTTATCGCATAGCAGGCACACTCAGCGGCGGCCCCGATCACTCGTGCGCCAACACCACCGGCAACGTGGACTGGTACACGTCTTTCCGCGATTTCTATCCCCAAATCGAGGACTTTCTAACGGGGACCACCCCTCCCGATCCAGGCGACGGCACCTCCACAGGGTGTGCGGCCGCGAAAGCGTTTGTGGACGACCCACAGGTGCTGGAGGACTTGCGTGCGCTCCGCGACAAAGCCTTGGCGCAGACTGCCTGGGGAAGGTCCCTTGTGGACGCTTATTACGCGAACTCGCCGAAGTTCGCGGCGGCGGTCGATGAGTCTTCCGCAGCCCGTGCGGCATTTCGGATAGTCGCGGCTCCATTTGCCGCACTCGGCGGGCTAGTCTCGCGGTAGCGGGAAACTAACGCGCGCCCGAGCCCGCACGAACATTCCGCTTCGGAAACCGTGCGTGCTGGCCCTCATTCCCGACGGTCATGGCTGATAGGATTATTTCCGTTGGGGATCGACCGCTCCAGGTGCTACACTACCGCCCCCTTTTACCCTCACATTTGAAGGAGTTGCACCATGAGAAAGAGTCAGATCCCCCCTCTGACACCCTGGATTCTTGCTGTCGCCTTTTCCCTCGTTGTCGCCGGCTGTACGCCATCGCCGGCGCCTGAGACAACGCCATCGACCGCTCCGCCGACTGCTCCGTCGACCGCGCCTGAGACGGCGCCCGCGACGACGCCGCTCGACGATTACGTGGCGAAATCCGATCCGGCCTTTACTTACGACGCCAAGCCTGCACGAGAAGAGGTTAAGGACAACTACACGTCGCGAACTTACCACATGGTCTCGCAGGAGTGGCTCGATTCGTCGAAGGTCGACAGACCTGCTTGGGAGCATTGGGTAATTGTGATCGTCCCGAAAGTAGCGGAGCACAAACAGTCCTTGTTGTTCGTCGGCGGAGGCGGAAACTCCAGCAATGACGAGGCACCGTCCGGAGATGGGACGCTTGCACAGATTGCCGTGATGACCAAATCGGTGCTGGTGGAAATCAAGCAAATCCCGAATCAACCCCTTCACTTCAAAGATGAAACCGACGAACGCTACAAGGAATCCGGACGCAAAGAAGACGAGATCATTTCTTACGGATGGGACAAGTTCATCCTCACGCAAGATCCCCTTTGGCTGCCGCGCCTTCCCATGACCAAGGCCGTTGTGCGCGCCATGGATCTCGTGCAAAAAGAGTATCCCGAAATCACCGGGTTCTTTATTTGCGGCGGATCCAAGCGCGGCTGGACCACGTGGACCACGGCCGCCGTCGACAAACGCGTCATCGGCATCTCCCCAGCGGTGATCGACGTGCTCAACGTGGCAAAATCGCTCGACAATCATTTTGCCGCGTACGGCTTCTGGGCCCCGGCGGTCGGCGACTACAACGACATGAACATCATGGCGCGAATGCACACGCCCGAGTTCAAAGCACTGGAAGCCGTTGTTGACCCCTACACCTACATTGACCGGCTGACGATGCCCAAGTACATCATCAATGCCGCGGGCGATCAGTTCTTCCCGCCCGATTCGTGGAAGTTCTACTTCGACGACCTGAAGGGCGAGAAATACCTTCGTTACATGCCGAACACCGATCACGGCCTCTCGGCGGAAGCGTACTTCAACATGGCCTCCTTCTACAGCGCCGTACTTACCAATACGCCACGGCCGAAGTTCACCTGGAGCAAAGCCGAAGACGGCACGCTTGAAGTCCGTTGCGAAACGAAGCCCACGAATGTACTGCTCTGGCAGGCGACCAATCCCGAGGGACGCGATTTCCGCCTGGAAAAAATCGGAAAGGCGTATGTGAGTTCCCCCGCGGTGGAGAGCGAGCCGGGCGTGTATCGCACGGCAATCAAGGCCCCAGAGAAAGGGTGGACGGCGTTCCTTCTCGAACTGGAATTCCCGAATCCCAGCTTCGAGACTCCCTTCAAGTTCACGACGGGCATCAGCATCTTGCCCGACACCTATCCCGGCGCAAAATAGCGGATAGTTGCTTCATCGCCTATTCTGGATATAGACACGGCCGCCTCGCGGAAGTCCACCTACGGACGCGCGAGGCGGCCGTCGTCTTACGCTGGATTTGTGACGCAGAATCCTGTCCAGACCTGTCGAATCCTAAAATGTCGTTGCACTGGCGTTCGCCGCTTCGTATCATGGAGGCTCGGCTTCGTCAGAGGCCAGCTTCCGCACCGTCACGTCGTGTTGTGACGCACCATCCCTCCAGCGGGGGCACAGGGGATCCTGAGAGTATTTCGCGCAGAGGCAACTACGCAGTAGGAGGTTGCAGTGAGCAGCACAAAGAAGTCTGGCTTTACGCTGATTGAGTTGTTGGTCGTCATCGCCATCATCGGCATTCTCGCCGCAATCTTGTTGCCGGCGCTGGCCAGAGCGCGCGAAGCGGCAAGGCGCGCATCGTGCCAAAACAACCTCAAGCAAATGGGGATCGTGTTCAAAATGTACTCTGGCGAATCCAAAGGCGAACTCCTTCCGCCGATTCGCCGCGCCGTTATCGACTTCGCCCTGCCCCTGACCAACGGTTGCGACGGGCCCAACGCGGACGCCAAATTCGCGCGCGCCACGACGCCTCACGGTCCGGCGATCTATCCCGAATACCTCACGGACTTCAATGCGATGATTTGTCCGTCCGACCCTCGCAGCACCAAGGTGGACTCAGGCGAATGGTGGCATTGCCCGGAAGGCGACGAGAGCAGCGCGATCAACCCTTGGCTCGTCCACAACATGTCGTACATCTACTACAGTTGGGCCATCTCGCCCGACCTGTACCTCGCAAACACCGCCGACCTGAACAATCCGGAATCGGACCTGTCGGCCTTCTTGGGGCTGCTCAATCCCGGCTTCCTTGTTGCCGTCGGCGAACTCGTCAGCGGCGTGGGGCAGGCGTATACCTCAGGCGACTATTCCATTTTCGATAACGACGTCGATGTCGGCAGCGAAAAGCTGTACAGGCTTCGCGAGGGCATTGAGCGCTTCTTCATCTCCGACATCAACAATCCCGCCGCAACGGCCATGGCCCAAAGCGACTTGGCAATCATGCACGACGATATCAACGCGAATTCGCAGTTGAACGGCGGCAGTTTCAACCACATCCCAGGCGGCGCAAATGTCCTGTATATGGACGGGCACGTCGGTTACCTCAAGTATCCCAGTGAATGGCCTGTGGCCAGTTCCTGGGCCACCATGATGCGCGCCATCGACACGCTATAGACGGACCGCAATTCGGGTCACGCCCGGCTTCTAGCCTCCTATTTGCAGAATGCCGGACGCCGCTCTGCTGCTCGCGGACTTGCAGTTGCGCGATCTCCGCATCACGGGAATCCGAAGTGTGGCGCGGGGTTCGTCTTCAAAAAGGGAGATGAGGCGTTGGTGAACCGCGTGGACAAACACGAATGAGTGCGAACGGCAGACGCAAACCAAGAGGGAAGCGAGTCGTCAGCCTCACGGAAATTCACGTATTACTTCCTGACACCTCCGTGTTAGACTAATGCGCAACAAGGGAACGGTTCCGATCGTACACCCCTAAGCAGGAGGCCGTCATATGGACGCATTGGTCACAATTGGAAGCTACGGGGATCTGATGCTCGCGGAGTTAGTCCGGGGGCGGCTTGAATCCGAGGGGATAGACACGTTTCTTGTGGACGACATGGCGGCGTTATCGGAAGGCGGGACCGTTGTGACGCAAGGCGTGCGCGTTCGCGTCGCGCAGGACCAGGCGGAAGAAGCGCGGCGGCTATTGGCCGAGATTGAGGGGCAAGATGGATAGTCTGTAGTGCAGGCAGTTTGGCTCGCTCGCAAGAGCGGACTTGGCGAACCGGTACGCCCTTTGGGCGTTCTGGCCGAGGTTTTCCAATGGATTACTCACTCTCGCGACACGCTGAAATAGTCCTCGTCGAGCGAGGAATTCCCGTCGAGTGGATGGAGCGCACGCTTGCGCATCCGGAGCTGTGCGAACGGGATCCTGGCGATCCTCATCTCGATCGTCGCTGGCGACGCATTCCCGAACATGGCGACAGGGTGCTTCGCGTAGTTGTCGACACCACTATTGACCCTCCGCGCGTAATCAGTGTATTTTTTGATCGCGGGATGAAAGGAAAACTATGAGAATCCACGTGGACCAGAATGCCGATGCGTTGTATCTCAGGCTGGACGACTCTCAAATCGTGGAATCCGAGGAAGTGTCGCCAGGCGTTGTAATTGACTTCAATGAAGGCAATCAGGTGGTGGGAGTCGAAATACTCCACATTTCGCACCGGTCTCCCAAGTTCGATATTGGCAAATTGATTTTTGAGACGACGCCTTCGAGCATTTCTTGAGCTTTGCGCAATATCCTCGGCGCGAACTTGCCGCCCATCCATTCGCCAATTGACACGACAGCCGCTCGCCGCGACTTGTTTCGCGGCAATACCACTGACTTACACCTGATACTTTAGAGTTGGCGAAACGCAAGTCATTGAACTACCGCTGTGCATAGAGGGGGGATTGGACATGTCTCGACGATCACTTCGCGTGGCGCTCTCTATTGCATGCGTCGCGAGTGCGGTTGCGTTCGCCGGAGAACCGACGAAGCTTGAGCAGTTTCAGCCGGGGGGCGCGGGGGCCGTGCTGGTGGATGCGGCTCAGTACGATTCGTTGCAGAAGGCCTTCGATGCCCTTCCGGAAGGCGGAGGCAAGGTAGTCATTCCGCCGGGGCGGTATGAGATCGAGCAGACGCTCGTCGTGCGCAAAGGCGACGTCATGATCGAAGGCGGCGGCACATCGACGCATATCGTCAATCGCAATGAAGAGGGCAAGCCGGCTCTTGTTGTAGAACCCCCTGAAGGCGTGGAACGTCTCTGGCGCGTGCAGGTGTGCGACCTGCGCATCACAGGAAACCCAAAGAGCGGCGCGGGGTTGATCCTCAAGAACGTGGATGAGGCGCTGGTGAGCCGCGTTTCCATCGAACATAACGGGGGCGACGGCGCGATTCTCGATTACTGCTACGAAGACCCACGCGTCTCGGACAGCCTCTTCAATTACAACAAGGGCACGGGGCTGAACATTCTTCGGTGTCACGACATCATCGTGTCGGCGAATCAATTTGAAGAGAACATGGACGCGGTCCATTGTATCGACGGCTACAACCTGACGATGACCGGCAACAACGTGGACGATCATCTCGGCAATTGCGTGGTAATCGAGAATACGTACGGGTCTATCGTCGCGTCGAACATGCTCGAAGAAGCAAACGGGCACGCGGTGGTCTTGCGCGGGGCATGTTACGGAGACACGATCAGCGCGAACACGATTGCGGATTGCCAGACGAACGGCATTCGCCTGGAAGGGGTTCGCGACATTACGATAAGCGCAAACACGTTTGTGCTGGAGGCCCAGGAGGCCATCGTCGC
>JBHEKO010000310.1:0-5281 GCA_041859475.1 Candidatus Hydrogenedentales bacterium | reverse complement strand
AGACGAAGGTTGCGCCGATTACGCCGCGCGAGACGATCGAGATGTTCGCGTTTATGGAAGCGGCCGACGAGAGCAAACGGCAGGGCGGCATTCCCGTGAAGATCGAAGACGTGTTGGCCAAGGCATCGGACGGAAAGCCATTGCCGTACGACAAGTAGGAAGATTGGTTATTTGCGCTGGAGTTGGATTGGAGAGGGGCGGCCCGCGGGCCGCCCCTGTTTTGTTTCAACGCGTCGGTGTTGGTTATCCCCGGACGTTTCGGCGAAACGTCCCTACCTATTGTCCCGGACGTTTCGGTGAAGCGTTCTTCTACAGGCCGGAGCGGAGGACGGCATCGCAGATGGGCCCTCGGGACTTTGCGCCTTTGAGGACGAGGTGTGCGTAGTTGGAGGTGCCGCGCATCATGCGGACAATCCAGTTGAGGGCGTTGTTGGATTCGTTGAGATAGGGGTTGTCGACCTGGCGGGTGTCGCCGAGGCAGAAGCATTTGACGTTTTCGCCCATGCGAGTGAGGACGGCGCGGATCTCGGAGCGCGAGAGGTTTTGGGTTTCGTCGATGATGACGACGGCGTCTTCGATGTTCATGCCGCGGATAAAGGCGAGCGGCAGGATCTCGAAGCGGTCGGGGTTGTAGCGTCCGCCGGCGTTGCTGGGTTCCAGGAAGATTTTGTTCGCGGGGCGTATGGCGTGCAGTTTGGTGGTGAGGCCGTGGAGATAGCGGGTGTACGGGTCGAGTTTTTCATTGGCGTCGCCGGGCAGGTATCCCATCTTCGCGCCGATTTCGATCATGGGTTTGAGCACGTAGATTTTTTCGAAGCGCTTTTGTTCGAGCACAAGGCATAGCGCGGCGGCGAGTGCGAGATAGGTCTTTCCGTAACCGGCCTCGCTTTGCAGGGTGACGAGGTCCGTGTGTTCGCTCATGAGCAGTTCAAAGGCGAGGTTTTGATAGACGTTGCGCGGTTTCACCTTCCAGATTTCGTGTTCGTAGTCGATGATGCGCGGGCCATCCGGGGCGAAAAACATGGGCTTGCCTTCGTGCCACATGAAGCTGTTCAGGCAGTGATCTTCGTCGTCTTTCACGAAACCGGTGTATTGCTGCGACTCGGATTCGAAGGGATGCGAACTCTTGAACTCCTGGCTGCGCACGCCGCTGAATTCCGCGAGCAGTTGGAGGATGCGGTCGTTTGTGACGAGGATGGGGTCGGTCATGCCGCCGTTTTGGACCTCTTTCAGGATTTGGAGGTCGACGTTGGGGACGAGCGGTTCCTGGCCGTCTTGCCGGATGATTTTGATGACGCCGAGGTTGTCGCGAATGGAGTCGATGGCCTTGGCAACCAAGTGCTTAACGCGGGGTTCCTTTTTCAGTTTGTTCAACTCGAGGATGACGTGAAAGGGGATGCCGACCGTGTTCTCCTCTCCGTTGCGAAGGATGCTGATGCAGTTCGGGTCTTCGAGCAGGGCGTTCGTGTCCAGGACGTAGCACTTTTTCATCATGAACCTCCGCGCGCGGCGTCGCCATGTGGAGTCGCCGCGTGATTCCGTTGGGTCTTCTGGGAGGAGTACGGCGTGGAGAAGGTGGTCGGGGTGACGAGGAGGAAAGAGGTCGCATGGCTCGGTCGAGCCATTCTTGATTGCCCACGTAGCCATTGGGCATTTGCCCCCGGGCGGGGCCGTCTAATCGACTGCGTCAGACGTATGGTGGAGCTCCTTTTATTGTGGCCGGGCCCTTCTTCACCGGACTTGCCGGGTTGCCCAGCCCCGCTAGAGGCCTCATCACCGTCGATGGAATGTCTTGAGAAACGGAAGCCGGTTGAGGGGGCTTCCGTGTTCTGGATAGAGCATAGCATACAATATATGGAAACGCCAGAGAATTAGATACAAGATGCAGCCTTTTCGTAGTGAAAGAGGGGGTGTGGACGTGGTCAAACGGCGACGCGGGAATATGGAGTTTGTGGCTGGCGTTCGGGTATGCATTGCAAGGGGTTATGGCGAGTCGAGTATGGTCTGGCCGCGTGGTATACTCCAGCGGAGTAGTCCGGATTTCGCCAAGCGCATGAATCCGGCTCGGTCTGATTTTACGGGTTGATCGAGGTGCAGAGCGCCGCAGTACAGGCGAGATGCATTCAGCCCATGCTGCAAGATGCGCGCGTTTCGAGTTCAATCGGAACACGAGTGAATCGCGCGGCGTGCGATATCCAACCCAAGCTTACCCGGTAGTACCGTCCGTGACGGAACCTACCTCCGAGCGTAAAAGGGCTTGCCCGAGGGCGGCTTCCAGGAGGTTTCTCGCATGAATTGGAGCAAATTGAATCCCCCAGCGGACGCGGCGGACGTATTGTCGCACTGCAAGAACGTAATTGTTGCAGGGACATCCGCGGAGCTCATCGACTTGGCTTGTGGAGGTCCGGGCAGCAATTACTACGAGGTTGCCTACGACATACCCGGGACGGGGAGGGTGCTTGAGGCCAAGGTAGCGCGGGTGCGCAACGGGGTTTCGGCGAATTACACAGAGTCCTACATGCGGCGGAGGGATCCGGACTGCATGTTCATGGGCGACGAATTGCCGACGGACAAGCCGACGTTTCTGAGTCAGTACGAGCGGTCGTTTTCCGGGGTGCGCACGGAGACATTGGAATGGCTGAAGCACGAAGAGTTGGCGGTATTTGCGTTTCAAGCGGGCCGGGATGGCATGGGGATGGACGCGATGGTGATCGCGCCGTCGAACGCCGGATTCTTCGCGCTGGGGCTGGCGTTATTGCAGGGGATTGTACCTGTCGAAAAACTCACGAAGGCGTTCAAGCCGCGGCTGGTGATTTATGTTGCGCCGACGTTCCGGCACACGCATTTCATGGGCAAGCAGGTGGTGGTGCATAACCGGGGCGAGGAGGTGCACGAAGTCTTTTCGTACAACCTTTATCCGGGGCCGAGCGCGAAGAAGGGCGTGTATGGCAGCCTGTTGAATCTTGGCGAGAAGGAAGGGTGGATTACGGCGCATTGTTCGACGGCGCAGATCGTGACGCCCTACGACAATATCGTGACGATCATGCATGAAGGGGCGAGTGGCGGCGGCAAGAGCGAGATGTTGGAGTTGCCGCACCGCGAAGTCGACGGCCGGTTGCTCCTGGGCGAGAATACGTTGACGGGAGAGCGCAGGCACTTTTCGATGCCGCGCGGCTGCGAGATACGGCCGGTGACGGACGACATGGCCTTGTGCCATCCGAGTTTGCAGAAGGACGACGGGAAGTTGCGGGTTGTGGACGCGGAGAGCGGTTGGTTCGTGCGTGTGAATCACATTCGCGAATACGCGACGGATCCGGAGTTTGAGAAGCTGACGGCGCAGCCATCGGAGCCGTTGTTGTTTTTGAGCATCGACGCAGTGCCGGGCGGTCGCGCGCTGATCTGGGAGCACATTGAAGACGAAGACGGCAAGCCGTGTCCGAATCCTCGGGTGGTGGTGCCGCGGAAGATCATTCCGAATGTTGTGGATGAACCGGTGACGGTGGATGTGCGCAGTCTGGGGATTCGCACGCCGCCGTGTACGCGCGAGCATCCGAGCTATGGCATCTTCGGGTTGTTCCACATTATCCCGCCGGCGTTGGCGTGGTTGTGGAGGCTTGCGGCTCCGCGCGGATACGCGAATCCGAGTATTCTCGACTCGGGCGCAATGACGAGCGAAGGGGTCGGTTCGTATTGGCCGTTTGCGACGGGGCGGCAGGTGGATCATGCCAACCTGCTGCTGCGTCAGATCGAGAAGACGCCGGGCACGCTGTACATTTTGTGTCCGAATCAGCATATCGGCGCGTGGTACACGGGCTTCATGCCGCAGTGGATTGCGCGCGAGTATCTTGCGCGGCGCGGCATGGCGAAGTTTCGTCCGAATCAGATTCGGGCGGCGCGGTGTCCGTTGCTGGGGTACGCGATGCACGATCTGACGGTGGAAGGGGTGAGCATTCCGCTGTGGTTCTTGCAGGTTCACACGCAGCCGGAAGTGGGCGAAGAGGCTTACGACCAGGGCGCGGAGATTCTGAATGCGTTTTTCCGGAAGCATGTGAAGGACTATCTCACGCCGGATTTGGATCCCTTGGGCAAGCACATCATCGAATGTTTCCAGGACGGCGGGCAATTGGCGGATTATCGCGCGTTCGCGCCGTCGGAGTGGATGCCGCAGCTCGATCCGAAACCCGCGGGAGTATGAGGCAGGGAGATCATGCCAATACGGCGGGGCATTGGTAGGGACGTTTCGCAGAGACGTCCGTGGGCGGAAGGTGGCGTGGCGGAGTTAAGAGGCGCTTTCGGCGAAACGGGCGTGGTGCGTGGTGAAGTTGAGAGGCGCTTTCGGCGAAAGCGCCCTACCTTGAGCGCCCTACCATGAGCGGTTTACCTTGAGCGACGTGCGTTGAGCGGCGCATGAGGTGATTGCCAATGCGCCTCCGGCTGGCCTACGATGGAGTCTGGCTCTTGAGGGTTTGGGCATGAAGCGATGCGCGGTCATTTCATTTGCGCTTTTGGCGTTGCTGGCGGGGTGCGCCACCGCCAATTCCAAGAAGGAAGCGGAAGCGCCCAAGACGCCCGAGGAGGTGCTTGCGGCGAAGGCGGAGGAACTCCGCGCGTCGGTGGAGAGCGATCCGGGAAACGTCGAGCTGCACTATCGTTACGGAAACGCGTTGTTCGATATGCAGCGGTATCCGGAGGCGCAGGCGCAATACGAGAGCGCGATCGACTTGCAGCCGGACTTTGCGGCGGCGCACTGCAACCTGGGGCTTGCGCTGCGTTTGCAGGGTCTCTATGACGAGGCGATTCAATCCTATCAAACCGCGCTGCAATACGATCCCGACGATGTGGCGACGCTGTCGAACCTGATTGCGGCAATGCGGGCATCCGGAAAGCTCGACGAGATCCTGGAACCGTTGCGGCGTCTCGCGGAGTTGAAGAAGGACGACGTCGAGGTGCTGTCGGAGCTGGCGAACACGCTGTTGCGCCGGAAGCAGTACGAAGAGGCTATCCCGGTGTATCAGAGGATCATTCAGTTGGATCCGGGATTGGCGGGCGACTTTTACAATCTTGGGTTGTGTTATTTCAGTCTGGACAAGCTCGACACGGCGTTGACCACGTGGTTGACGGCGTTGGCGCACGACGCGGACAACGCCTCGGCGCGCAAGGGGATTGCGGTGATCTATTGGCGCAAGGACGAGTATGACGCCGCGTGGAAGGCAGTGGCCGATTGCGAGAAGCGCGGGTTGTCGCTGGACGCGGATTTTCTGGAGCGGCTCAGGGAAGACTC
>JBHEKO010000150.1:0-3985 GCA_041859475.1 Candidatus Hydrogenedentales bacterium | reverse complement strand
GACGACTTCAGAGCCTGCTCGAACAACGGCACGGCGTCCAATGCCCGTTCAACCTTCATATAGTTGTCCGCCGCGCGAATGGCTGCCTTGGTTTCGCGGGGAAACATGCGCGCCACGGCGATGTATTCGCGGGCCGCTGCTTCGAAGTCTCCACGCATTTCACAGGCCTCCGCGACGCCATACTGGGGAACACTTACGCCGTATCTGCGTGTCGGCATGATAAGGTCAACGATAAAATGGGAGATAAACGAGACAAACAAGGGTCCGTACAGGGCCGCGGCGGAAACGGACAGGCCCATCACGGCGAAAACGAGCTTAAGGTGACTATGCCCGAGCCACATCTTGAGAAGGGTAAACTCGAACATAAAGAAGAAGACCAGGCAGGCAACGGTGAATGTCTCGACGGCGCGGTCCAATTCGACGCGATGGACCAGCCGCTGACGCAGTAGATAGAACCCCCACAGAAGGTAGGGAATCAGCAAGAGGCCCGAGAGGACCCACGCCAGGTCAAAACCTACCATTGCATGGAACCGCATGTCACGGCTGCTTTCAGGACGAAACCCTCCCATTCGACCGCGTGTCCGTCTCGCTCGCTATCGGCAAAGCCCCACAAGTCCTGCTGGATACCGGCGAGCTTCGACGGGGACGATTGTACCCGATATGCCGCGCCATGCCAACGTAAAGGCACGCGAGTTTGACATCCAGCTTTGTCCATCTTATCATCGTCGTGGTCACTGAGAGCATGTGGCGAGTCTCTTCACACGCGCCTTGATTCTGGCGCATCTCGAGGTCGATTCCAGGTTTCGGTCCATCCAATTGGGAGCATACGTATTTCATGAAGATTGCCGTGATCGGCGGGGGAAGTTCTTACACCCCGGAGTTGGTAGATGGTCTTTTTGCCCGCTTGGACCGGATTCCCGTGTCCGAAATCTGGATGATGGATCCTGCGCTGGAACGCCTTGAGATTACGGCGGCATTGGCGCGGCGGATGGCCGAGAGAAACGGCAATCCGTTTAAGGTCTATCACACGACGGATCTTCACGAAGCGGTCCGGGGCGCCAAGTACGTGGTCACGCAGTTGCGCGTGGGCGGCATCCAAGCGCGTATCAACGACGAGAAGCTTGGCATGCGGCACGGCATCATTGGCCAGGAGACGACGGGGATAGGCGGGTTTGCGTGCGCATTAAGGACAATTCCCCGCGTATTGGACATCGCCTCCGCCATGGAGAAGCTCGCTCCCGGAGGGTACCTGGTCAATTTCACGAATCCCTCCGGCATCATCACAGAAGCATTGCTGCGGCACAGCTCGGTGACGAGTTTTGGCCTGTGCAACATTCCAGTTGGCATAACCATGGAAGTGGTGAAGCACACGGGATGCGCGATGGAAGAGGTTGAACTGGATTACGTTGGCCTAAACCACCTGGCGTGGATCCGGGGATTCAAGGTCAGCGGAAAGGACGTCACCGGCGAAGTCCTGAGCAAGCTGATCGAAGTGGCCCATGAGGAGTGGGAGGACGAAGCCATTTGCGAGAGCATGCGCGAGGCGATGACAAGTCTGGGCATGTATCTCAACGGCTATCTTCAGTATTTCTACGCGACGGATGCGGCATTGGCGAAAATCCAGCGCAAAGGGATTACGCGAGGCGAGGAAGTAGTCGAGATTGAACGGACCTTGTTCGACAAGTACAAGCAGCACGAGTTGAACGAGAAGCCGCCGGAGTTGTCAAAGCGCGGCGGCGCCCACTATTCGACGGCAGCTTTTCACCTGATAGACGCAATCGAGAACGACCGCGGGAACCGTCAGATTGTGTGTTGCCGAAATAACGGCGCGGTGCCCACGTTCGACAACGACGCGGCGGTCGAAGTGCCTGCGATTATCGGCAAGGGAGGCGCTGCGGCGATTCCGCAGGAAGCACCCGCGCCCAGTATTCGCGGTCTGATGCAGAACATCAAAGCCTATGAAACGATGACGGTTCAAGCGGCGGTTAACGGCGACCGGGAATCGGCCTTTCAGGCCATGCTGCTGCATCCATTGATGCCGGACGCGAAAGCGTCCAGAGGGCTGTTGGAAGAGCTTCTGGAGATCAACAAACCGCACCTCCAGGGCACTTTCTTCAAGTAGAACGAACGGACTTGTATGAAGAGGGTGAGACGCAATGAGCAGTCAAGCGCTATGTGAAACGAACATTCCCGCGATGAAACCGGCGGCGCGTGGCAAAGTGCGCGACATTTACGATCTGGGCGACAGCCTCTTGATCGTTGCGACGGACCGCATCTCGGCCTTCGACTGGGTAATGCCGGTTGGAATCCCCGATAAAGGGAAGATCCTCACGAAGATGTCGCTATTCTGGTTTGAGATGATGAGCGACCTCATCAAGAATCACTTGATATCGGCAGACCTCTCGGACTTCCCCGACGTGTTTCGCGCTCACCCCAGCCAGTTTGAAGGCAGGTCGATGCTGGTTCGCAAGTGCGAGATGTTCCCGGTAGAGTTTGTGATACGCGGGTACCTCGCGGGCAGCGGGTGGAAAGAGTACAAGGCGAGTCAAACCGTGTGCGGCATTGCACTTCCGGCTGGACTCAAAGAATCGGACCAGCTTCCCAGCCCGATCTTCACGCCGGCCACGAAGGCTACCGACGGACACGACATCAACATCTCGCCCGGCGAAGCGAGTGAAATTATCGGTAAGAACTGGTGCGACTCGGCGGCGGCGGCGGCCCTGTCCGTATATCAAAGGGCGCGCGATTTTGCCCTCAAGCAGGGTATAATCCTGTGCGACACGAAGTTCGAGTTCGGTGTCCGAGAGGGTGCGTTGGTTCTCGCCGACGAAGTATTGACGCCGGATTCGTCTCGCTTTTGGCCAGCGGATCTATATCGCCCCGGGCAGGGGCAGCCCAGCTACGACAAACAATTTGTACGGGATTGGCTGGAAACGACGGGATGGGACAAGAATTCGCCTCCCCCAACGCTTCCAGATGATGTCGTGAATCGGACACGCGAAAAGTATGTGGACGCATACCGCAAACTGACGGGGAAAACGGACATCTAGCCATGATCAACATGAACGATTCGGAGAACGCAATGCAGGACGCGGACGAGAACGTATCTGGCGAAGAAAACCCACTTGACGGGGACCGCCTCCACGAGGAGTGTGGCGTATTTGGGGTCTTCGGCCACCCGGACGCAGCCACCCTGACGTACCTCGGCTTGTACGCGTTGCAGCATCGCGGCCAGGAAGGGGCGGGGATCGTCGTGTCGGATGGCGGACAGCTCCGTGGGCACCGAGGCGTAGGGCTGGTGTCGGATGTATTCAAGCCGCACCGGTTGCGCCCCTTGCAGGGAGACATGGCTATCGGTCACGTACGCTACAGCACATTCGGGACGAGTGTGCTCAAGAACGTACAACCGCTGATGCGGGACTACAAGGGTGGTTCGATCGCCTTGGCGCACAATGGAAACCTGACAAATGCGGCTCAGTTGCGCGAGGAGCTCGAGAACGAGGGGCGCATTTTCCAGTCTTCCACGGACACCGAGGTCGTGATTCACCTCATTGCGCGCTCGCGCGAAGAGAAGTTCGCGGAGAGCATCGTTGACGCCCTCAAGCGGGTAGTTGGCGCGTACAGCATCCTGGCCACGAACGGCGAGGAGACGGTAGCGGTCCGCGATCCGAATGGGTTCCGTCCCTTGTGGATGGGACGCTTGGCGGGGGCGACAATTTTTGCGAGCGAGAGCTGTGCCTTGGATATCATCGACGCCGAGCCGATTCGCGAAGTGGAGCCGGGCGAGGTCATCGTGGTAACGCGCGAAGGCGTGCGTTCCTTTAAGCCATTCCCCAAGGCAGACTTGCGGCCCTGCATATTCGAGTTTGTGTATGTCGCGCGGCCCGACAGCGTTATTTTCGGGCGTAGCGTGGATGAGGTCCGCAAGCAGCTTGGGCGCAACCTCGCCAAGGATGACGACGTGCAGGCCGATTTGGTGATGGCG
>JBHEKO010000653.1:0-2581 GCA_041859475.1 Candidatus Hydrogenedentales bacterium | reverse complement strand
TCATCGTGGTAACGCGCGAAGGCGTGCGTTCCTTTAAGCCCTTCCCCAAGGCAGACTTGCGGCCCTGCATATTCGAGTTCGTGTATGTCGCGCGGCCCGACAGCGTTATCTTCGGCCGTAGCGTAGATGAGGTCCGCAAGCAGCTTGGGCGCAACCTCGCAAAAGATGACGACGTGCAGGCCGATTTGGTGATGGCGGTTCCCGACTCCTCCAATCAGGTGGCCCTTGGCTACTCCCATCAGTCGGGAATCCCGTTCGATATGGGCTTCATCCGAAATCACTACGTGGGCCGCACGTTCATCGAGCCCGATCAGCAGATTCGCGATTTCGGCGTGAAGATCAAACTGAACCCCGCGCGTTCGGCGGTCGAGGGAAAACGAATTGTCTTGGTGGACGATAGCATCGTGCGCGGGACCACCTCGAAGAAGATTGTGAAGATGCTTCGCCGGTGCGGCGTGAAGGAGATCCATTTCCGGATAAGCTGTCCGCCGATCGTCAATTCATGCTACTACGGAATCGACACGCCGCAACGCGAAAAGCTCATTGGGGCGAACATGGGCGTCGAGGAAATGCGCGAATTCCTCGGCGTGGACACGCTGAAGTTCCAGACGATTGAGAATCTCGTCTCGGCAGCCGGATACACGCAGGATCAGTTCTGCCTGGCGTGCTTCAACAACAAGTATCCGACGAAGATCCCCCAGGATTACGACGAAACACGCAAGAATCGCCACCACGTGGACATGAGTCTCGATTTGGCCGGGCTCAGCGCCGGGAGCCAGTCGGTGCCAGCACATTGGTGAGCTAGTCTCCGCGACCTAGAGAATAAAGGGGATTAGCGCTTTGCGGTCCCGGGGGTAGTTGTCGATGTTCTCGACCGACCACCGGTGATTGGAAAGCGCCCGCGGCGCAAGGTTTGCAATCGTCCAAACGGCGAACAAGAGACCCGGCGCGCTCCAGGTCGCCACGGCCCACCCTGTCCACTCGATTATTTCACCAAGATAGTTGGGGCACGACACCCAACGATACAGGCCGCCTTGCGGCACCTTGTATCCCGACTCGCCCGGCTTCCTCAGGTTCATCAGAATCGTGTCCGATTGCATGTTGATGAATAGACCGCCGGCAAATAGCGCCGCGCCGCAGATGAAGCGCGGACTGGTCAGCCAATCCGCCGGATACGGAGGCGCGAAATGGCCGAGGTAACGGCCATTCACGTAGCCATTAAAAAGATTGAACACAATCGCCGAACACACGATCATCACTGGCATTCGCTTGCCACGCGTATGAAGACGAAACGGGAAGATGTAGGTCCGGTGGAAATAGTGCGCCTCCCACATGACGATGAACGCGATGAGGGCGGGCGACCACGGAGCAGAGCCAAAGATGATGAACAAGAGAATGGTCAGCGCGGCGGGCGTCTCCATGATGAT
Organism: Candidatus Hydrogenedentales bacterium; assembly: GCA_041859475.1. Classification (GTDB taxonomy): domain Bacteria; phylum Hydrogenedentota; class Hydrogenedentia; order Hydrogenedentales; family SLHB01; genus JAIBAQ01. Next base: position 1,154 of record JBHEKO010000653.1, on the reverse strand, counting down.
CCAGCCAAGCCTGTTGCCGACCGTCGGCCCCCAGCCGGTACGCGTGAAGCGTCCGTAGGGCGCGGGGACGAACAGCAGGTATCCAAAGACGGCAATCGCCGAACCAAACCCAAAGAAGAGCAACGCCCGAAACAATGCTTCCTCGGTCATCGGATGCCCGCTTTCAGATGCCCGGCCTTCTCGAACCAGGCATGGGTATCACGGATCGTCTCTTCGATGGGACGAGGAGCGTACCCCAATTCCCGCGTGGCCTTTTCGTGGGAGATGCGCTGGTGGTTCCATAGGGCGTGAAGCGAAGCGCGCGTGAACTTGGGCGGCCTTCCGCCGATACGGGAAGCCATCGCCGCAAATGGGATTCCGAGATAGGCCGTCCACATGGGCACGGCCACGCGGGGCATGCGAATCCCGGTTACGTTCTCGATGATCCGCGTCAACACTGGAAAGGGAAGATGATGCCCTGACAGCAGATACTTCTCCCCCACTCTTCCATGCTCCGCCGCGGCCATCGCCCCGGCACATATGTCGCGCACATCCACCCAATCGAAACCGCCGTTGACGAGGACAGGCATTCGGTGGGCGAACAAGTCCAGAAACACCGACCCCAGGGCGGACGGCTTAAAATCCCACGGGCCAAGCACCGCCGTAGGATTCACGATAACGGCATTCAACCCACGCCTGACGGCCTCTTGAACCGCCCGCTCGCCTTCTGCCTTCGAGCGGTCGTATGGAAATGGATTCGATGCATCCACCAAGGGGCGGGTTTCGTCCACGACACCTTCACGCGGGTGCTCCGAGATCGCATGGATCGAGCTGAAATGAACCAAACGCCGGACACCATGATGCAAGCAGGTCTCGGCTACGTTTCTGGGTCCTTCGACATTGATTCGATGTACGGATCCGTCGCGGTCGGGGACGAGCGAGATTTTACCGGCCAAATGGTATACGTATTCCGTTCCTGCGATGAGCGTGTCCAGCGCCGATACGTCGCTCACATCGCCTTCGACTTGCTCTACGGAGAGGCCCTCGATGGCGCGGACGTCTTTGCGCACCAATACCCTCACGCGGTCCCCCCGCTCGAGTAGCGCGCGGATGAGATTGGCGCCGATGTGACCGGAGGCCCCGGTCACGGCGATCATGGATTGGACTCCGCGCAT
>JBHEKO010000553.1:0-2624 GCA_041859475.1 Candidatus Hydrogenedentales bacterium | reverse complement strand
GGGTCTTTTGTCTTGCCATCCAGCGTCAGCGCGGTTGCCCACATCGAATTGAAGTGGTCCGCGTTCATTCCAAACACTTGCACGATGAAATGCTCGCGGCAATACCGGCCCACTTTGCGGCAGAATTCGAGTTGTTCCGCGTTCCACGGATAGCGAAACTTCGAGGCCGATTGCGAGTTGTACGCAACAACCTGACTGCCGTACCAGAAGACGTTTTGATTCATCTTGAGCGGCGGAAGCAGTTGGATGGCGTGGAGGTTTACCTCTTCCGATACGGGCCACCCCGTGTAACACCCGCGCACGTCCAGGAGCGGCCGGTCGGCGGCTTCGACGGTCTTGATGCGAACCGTGTCGCTGTCCTTGGAGACCAACTGTTTCAAGGATTGAAAGGCGTAGAACGTCCCTGCGCCGTAGCTCGTCTTGCGCGCGTCGTCGAAGTCGTAGCCCGCAAGGATGACAATGTTCTTGCCGTCATGCACGCCGACCTTGAGGAGATACCCTTCCTTGCCGAAATCCTTCCATTCGTTGAAGTCGTGTTCGGGCGTGAGCGCATCGTCCCACTTCGTAAATGAAAGTCCCATTGCTTCGAAGAGACTCGCAGTCTGGGTGTTGCGTTCAGGATTGCCTAGCACGATCAACGTGTCGTAATCGTCGTAGGCAGGAAGATTGTCCGCGACGCACGAGACTGCTTGGACCCCGTTGTCTTTGAGGAAGGCCACCAGCTCTTCTTCGGTGATCGTGCTCTCGCCGGACAGATCGCCTGCCGCGTCGCGCACGCTCTGATACGGCCCGCCGTCTCTGCGAATGACGGCAACCTTCTTGACCGTCACGAACGAGTCGGGCGACCCATAGTCCACATACCGCGGAATCGGCAGTATTTCCCACCCGGGCGGGATCTCGCCAGTCCATTGGAATTTACCAGCGGGACTCGCCGTGTCTTGCGCCAGGGATTCCGTGGCATACAGCGCCATGATCGCAAGCAGAAACCCAATCGCGCCCCATTGCAGTATTGCGCCGCCTCGATTCGATATCTTCATGACTACCTCTTGTTGCTGTTCGGGGCCCGATGGGTTTTGCACGGAACAGTGTATAAAATAGTGCCTTCGCGGGTTGGATTCACGTTTTCGAAATAGACAGGCTCGTCCTGTGAGTGGCAAGGGAGCATGTTACGCATGTTGGGAGTCCTGATGGTTCATGCCAGTCTTGGCCTGGTTCTCGCTGCTGCGGCGAATGTCGGCGATACGCCGCGCGCGTTGGGCGACATGAAGGGGGCATGGCAGCTCTTCGTCGACGACCGCCTCGTCGAATCGAAGAGCGACGTTTCGCGCGTGTATCACGCATTCGTTAAAGATGATCGGAATCCGGTGCTGGTTCCGGACAAGCCTTGGGAAGAAGACACGGCGTATTTGTATGGCACGGTGCTGCCGGGCGAAGACGGCAAGGGGTACCGGGCGTGGTATCACTCGTGGGCCGAGGGCGAATATCGGATGCTCTACGCCACAAGCGCCGATGGGGTCCGTTGGGAGAAGCCGAATCTGGGGCTGGTCGATTACAAAGGGTCCAAGGACAACAACCTTCTCTTCCGGCGCACGCACGAGAACCACAATCCGCAAGTCATTCATACGCCGTGGGAATCCGATCCTGACAAGCGATACAAGCTTGTGTTCTTCGACTACGGCCGCACACCACCCGACTTCACGGTATGTGGGTACTACGGGATGACGTCCCCCGATGGCATCCATTGGACGGACGTCGCAAAGAGGCCGATTCTCGTGGACGATCCGGGCGATGTGGGCAACTTTGTGTGGGACTCCATCGGAGAGCGCTACGTGGCGTGGCCGAAGAAGTTCGCGGAAGTCCGCGGGTATCGCAGGCGCTGCATTGGCTTCACCCAGACCACGGACTTTGCCGCGTGGCCCGAGACCAAGCTCGTGCTTTCGCCCGACGAATTCGATGACCGTTGGGTCACGCCCGCCGATGCCGCGAAAGGCGCGCATACCGACTTCTATGGCGTGTGCGGGTTTGCGTATGAGACGATGCATGTGGGCTTTCTCTGGATGTTTCCCATCACGGACGGCAAGAACGACGGCCCCTGCTTTGTGGAACTCGTCACGAGCCGGAGCGGCGAGCACTGGCAACGCGAAGAGGAGCCGCGTCCGCGCCTGCTCGACGTCGGCAAGCCCGGCGCGTGGGACGACGGCATGGTGTTCACGCCCAACCATCCCCTCGTGGAAGGGGACACGATCAAACTCTTCTACGGCGGATTTGACGAGACGCACGGGGCAGAGAAGGCGCGCGCGTGCATCGGTCTCGCCACCTTGCGCAAAGACGGTTTCGCTTCATTGCACGCCGGTGAGCGCGAAGGCGTGGTAACGACGAAGCTGCTGGGGGACGCCGCGGGGGCCTTGTCCGTCAACTACGCCGTGCGCGACGGGGGCGGCATCCGCGTGGAGGTGCTTGCACTGAATGGCTCGACGATACCCGGGTATGGGCTCGATGACTGCGTTCCGCTCACCGGCGACAGCGTGTCCGAACGCGTTCAATGGAAGGGACACGATACGTTGCCGGAAACCAGCGCGCCTATCCGGCTCCGTTTTGTTTTGACCAAAGCGGACCTCTATTCG
>JBHEKO010000417.1:0-4487 GCA_041859475.1 Candidatus Hydrogenedentales bacterium | reverse complement strand
GTGAAGGTGGACACAGAATGTCACGCCACGGTGTACTTCGTCTACAGCTAAACGTTCGCTTGGAAGAAACCGCAATAGCGAGCGCGTCTGAAATGGGTGGAAGAACGTGAATTTATAGGTGCCCCTGTCAGGGTGCCTTATCCACGTTGAATCGGACGGCGATCCGGCCAGAGCATTTCGAAAGGTCAACGACGCCGCCTTGGTCGACTGCAAGGGGTTTTCCTTCGACGGTAGCCGAGACAGCCGTCCAGCCCTCCGGCAGACGCGCTCGAAGCAGGGTTTTCCGCGGACGGTGCTTCGGCAGGGCAACCTTCACCAGTAGCTCGCCCTTAGTTAGCTTTGACTCGGTCTCGAGCGAAAGGTTGCCAAACGCGGTCGGCGCGTCTTTGAACGTAATAGTGGCGCCGTCGCGGAGCCATTGGCGCGGCGCGGCATACAAAAGGCGCAACGTATCGGGCATGCCGTCGTCGTCGGTATCCCAGTCTTGCACGAGCAGGTGCCGCAACGTCCAGAGGAAGAAGGCATTGCCTGCCGTGCAGGGCGGCAGATACATGGGACGGCCGTATTCATCGAGTGGGTCGAAGCCTGTGCCTTCGCCTCCGATGAAGGTGTCGCGCGTGAAGCCTTGGGCCAGCTTGCCGTAGAAAGAGACCACAGCCCGGTCCGGATCGTCGTGTTTGAGCACATGAAGGGTGTAGCCAATCGTGTAGTTGTCGTCCACGCCCCGCTCGTTGGCAAAGAGCTTCGAGTGCTGATCGAAACGCAGCATACCCATGCTCAGACCACCTCGCCTGTGCAGCGTATCAAGTACCCAGTCAGCATATTGAGGTTTAGAATCGAAGACACCCGAATCGAGCACGGCGTTGGAGACCAAGCACCAGTAGCTGCCCAGGCGGGTGGCGGTCAGCGCCTCGTAGGGTTTTTCCACGTCGCTGAGCAGCGTGTTGGGGATGAACGGCGGATCGAAGTCGCGCTGTACGCTCTTGTCAACTGCATCGAGAATCGCGTGGCGATACTGTTCCACCCTCTCCTCCAACGGTTGATTGGGTTCTCCCATTTCGCGCAGCACCGCGGCAACATCGCGAAGGCCGCGCCAGCAGGTGGCGTTGGTCTTCAGGTTCCAAACCGGCTCTGGGATGTCGGAGGCGTAGAAGTCTTTGGGGGTGAGGCCGGTGTTGGGGTCAAGATCGTCAAGAATTAGTTTGAGCAGCGGCTCCCAGCGCGAACGGTTCTTCCGCATAAACGCATCGTCCCGCGTGAGCCAGTAATATTGGGACAAGGCGCGCAGCTTCCAGCCCGTTACCGCGTATTTGTGGCCCGGAATGGAGTGGTCCAGGAGTGAGAGGAGCATGGGCTGCGACTCGTCCGTGAAGCCAAACAGCATGAAAGCGCCGACGGTACGGCTGCCTTCGGTGATGTATTCCGTTAGGTAGTCGTTACCGGCGCTGTAGTTCACCGTATTGCCGGAAACAACGGTGAAGTTTGCCCCTAACACTGCTCGCCATGCGTTGTTCACGACGGATTCGGGGACGTCCAGCTTGACGCCCTTGCCAAGAAGCCGTTGCCAGGTGGCGACACACCGCTGCCGTTGATTGCGATACTCTTTGCCGGAGAGATTCGTGGCCGTCGTGAGCTTGGGGGCCGCATTGGTGAAGACTGCAAGTATGGCTTCTCCGCCCGGTGTCAGCGTGGCGGCCAGCGATTGTTTCGTGGGATTCCACTGCCAGCTCGGATCTGTCCACATGAAGACCTGGTGGCTATCGTCGCACAACTGGCGGCCATCCAGGCGCAGGGACTCGGGCGCAGCCACGTGCGCCGAAACCGTTCCCACTTGGCCGGCTTCGAGTGAAAACCGTACGAGCACGACGCCATGGTCTGCCAGAACGGGCTCGACGCTCACAAAGGCCTCTTGGCGGTACGTTGCGTCTCCTTCGCGATAGCTCATCTCGACGATAGGCAGATACCCATCGGCTAACCGGGGGCCGTCGAGCTTGGATAAGTCGTCTCCGAATACGGAGTCTGTTGGCCCTACGCGAAAATCGACCGGAAATCCTACGTCGCTCCAAGCGTTCCCTCCGCCTTTGGCGTTGATGGCGCTGCCATTGCTCACCAACCGGGCCTTGCATTCGTTGCGAGGAGCCGCCAGAACAATGGGATAGTGGCGGAACGCAGCGTTTACGTAACGCAGTGGCGGCATCGCCTCCGCGAAGAATTCATAGCTGGGTCCGTCGGGTTGACGAAGCGCGGCGTCGCCCAAAATGTCCGTCTTGGCATCGATGATCTCGTCGATGGTAGTTGACCCATCCGTAGGCTTCGTATCATCCGCCTTCGTCTGAGCAGATGCGAATATGGCTATAGCAGCTAGCATCACCAGCGCGGGTTTCAATGTGCTCATGATTTGGGTCCCTTCTCTTTGAATCTCAATATAGAGGGAGCATTTTCTCCCGCTCAAATGACTCACCGTTTGGGCACAAGAAGAGTCTGTGTCCGTGTTGGAGAAAACGGATGTGACCATTGGTGAGTAGGTCCGAAGGCGTCAGGTTGATGGGAAACGCCAGAAACAGCTTCCCCAGCGACGCTGAGAGTGCCGCATTGAGGTCGCCGTGCATTTGGCGCTTCATTTCTGGAGTACCTTGGGTGAGAGCACGGTCTGGATAGCGTCCAATCGCCTCGTACTTTCGCTGAGGGTAGGGCAGATCCACCCGCCTTCATCGAACTCGTTCCATGCGTATACGAGCACAGTCTGGGCTTTCACAACGTCTGGGTTAGCCTTCGACCACGCTATAGCGTTCTCAAGATGCGCTGCCAACTCCTCCGGCTGGGGCGCCTCGTAGTATTGCTCAATGTCGCCATTCTTGACCCAAGGTACAGGAGTCTCTACACGGGGTCGCATGTCCCAGCCCGCACTTACGAGCGGCACGACCTCGCACCCTGTGGTTTTGAAGGTGTCCCAGCAGCGCTCCGTGTGAGCCACAAGGGACAAATAAGGCGCGGCTTTGGCGCCTCCACTTGATGCATACGCGCCGATTGCGTCCAATCCCAGTTTAGTCAACTGATCTTTGAGGACATTGTGGGACCACCCCTGGCCAATGATATACGGATTGGGCAGTCCGTGCGCTTCGGCCGCCTTGCGCAACGCCTGGAAGGCGTCATGGGCATCGTCCCAAGTGCCGAATGCTCCGCTGCCGACCAAGGATTCAATACTGTAAATATAGACGAGTGGGCGACCGCCGAGGACTCTCTGATACGTAGGTTCTCGGAAATACCGCACATATCGCTCAACCTTCTCCGGCCAAGCCGTTGAACCTCCGCGGGCTTCCCAGCCCCCTTGGAGATTCAGGCAGAAGTTGACTTGATGTCTTATCTGGCTGGACAGATAGAGTTTTATACCCAAGCTCAAGGCATGTTCCTCCGGATACACGACAAATGCCCAGTAATCGATCCCGGCTTTGCTGGCGTAGTCAATCTCCTTATCCATAATGGTCTGGGTGTTGGCTCGCACCTCGACCGCGCGTTCGCCAATAACCTTTGCATAGAAGGGCAATCGGTAGTGCCAGTGCTCGGGCGCGAGCGTCTTTTCCACGGTTAGCCCGACCTCGGAGGCCGGGCCATGCCATGCGTCCCACCGGATGGCGCCCACGATCGGGCGATTCATCTGCTCTTCGGCGTGGACGGATGGCGAAGCCAGCACCAGTAAGATCCCAATAGTTGCGAACAGCATGTTATCCCTCGCTTGAGCACCCACTTGAATCAATCGGTCGCGTTGAAAGGCTCTATGACTTCTAGGTCGCATCGTTCGCTAGGATAATTGAGGTCGAGAGTTCTCGCAATCAACCTGGTTTCCACAAGAGAGCCCTTTCGCGTCATGTCGCGGTTCGGGAAGGCATTCGGGACTTCGGAGCAGCGGGATGACGCAATCGATAGCCTGGCGCATTGTCCCGCGGAGACGGATTCAAGACACAGTCTTGGGAGCGACGTGCTGTTGCAAAGCGCGCCGAATAGCCATTCGGGAAGCAGTAGGTCGTCACTTGGCAGCAGGTTCTCCACTTGGGCCGGGCGAGGCCTCCATCTCCTCAGGGGGGACCAAGGTGTTGTTTTGCGATGTGGCGGATGCTCCCTCAATGGCGATTGGCTCGGCGAGGGCGCTGCAAATCCAGTTGTTTTGGACGAGATGTGCGCGTCCTTGGCCGGAGACCTGAATGGCTGCGCGGAACTCTTCCGTGGCGGGCGCCATGATGGTGTTGTCGGATATCACGGTGCCCATTCCGCCGACGACGTGCACGCCGCGGAATCGGGGAAGGATGATTTGGCAGTCGGAGATCCGGCAGCGATTCGAATCGATCAGTGTAATCGCGCCGCCGCGTTCCGAGTTTCCGTATCGGTGGAGGCTGATGGTATTGCCGGTTATAAGGGAATCGCTGCACCTCTCCAACAGAACACCGTCATCGTGAACGATTCTATCCGCATCCGAGGAGGTGCGCGTGCCG
>JBHEKO010000410.1:0-4409 GCA_041859475.1 Candidatus Hydrogenedentales bacterium | reverse complement strand
AGATTCGAGTTTGCGTGTAGCTGCGAGTGCGGTTTGGGGAGACGCAAGAGGGGCGGCGCGCGTGCCGGTGTTGGTGTCGTTGCCGTTTGGAGCGACGTATATCGTCTGCGACGCGTTCGCGTGGGGTGAACCGGGGTAGGTTGCACAACCCGCGATGATTGATAGCGAGAGCAATGGAATCGGGATGGATTGGACAAAGAGGCGCGCGAGCGCGCAGGGTCTTTTCGCGGGTGCGATCATTGATGTCCCCTTAGTGGATGCGGGAATTGTCCGGGCGGTCATTTAAGGATACTAGCATACGGAACGACGCTGACGGCGAGAGCTACTGGCGTCCTTCAGGACGCCGATTCAGGGGTGTCATGCACCCGGGGTAACGATTCGCGTCTTCAACGCGAATCGTCACCCCGGGCTCGGGAATGCCGTGCTTTCAGCACGAAGAGAATGCAGGTTATTGGACGATTCGTTGTGGGTCGGGCGTTGTTGAGTAGGCGGGGCGGCCCGGACGTTTCAGCGAAACGTCCCTACCCAATCCAAGACGACTATCCCACGGACGTTTCGGCGAAACATCCCTACCCAAGATCGGAGCGTCTTTAGTGCAGTTGAAGAATGGTGGAAGTTTCAGAGTCCGTATTCGGATGGGACGAAGAGGTGAGCGTACTGCTTGGCGTAGTGCGCGGCGGCGGCATCTCCGAGGGATTCGAATTCGTCCATGCCGGAGCGGATTACGCCGATCCAGTTTTGTTCGACTTCGGGAATGGCGAGCCGTCCCTCCCCCACTGCTTCGTCGATGATCGCGAGGGCTTCACGGGCCGCGCGGAAAGCGCGTTGAAGCCGGTCGGGTGTCGAGATGATGGTGTTTGCGATTCGGATACACGAGTCCGGCGAGAGCACGAGGGCTTCCGCGCTAGTGCGTACGTCGGACATGGTGAGCAAGTCGCGCACGCGAACGGCTTCGCCGGAGCGCGTGGCTTCGTTCATGAGTTTGCAGTCGTACCACAGTTGTTCGAGCATGACCTCCGGAGAAAATCCGCCGAAGAGCTGTACATAGGGCACGGACTCGTTGCTCCACGTATCGCAGCAGGCCATGGCCACGTTGCCGATGGGGCTGCTATGTGCACACGCGGCGGACTTTCCTTCCATGGCGATGGGAATGCCCGCGATGGCCTTCAGCACGGGACCTTCGTAGGCGCAGTCCTTGTCGGGGCCTGTGGCCCCGCATTCTACGGCAACCAGAGAGCGGGCGGCGCCCACGGCGCGCACCATGGCGGCGAATACGGTCGGCAGCATGCGCTTTCGCGCGAGTTGCATGGCGGTATTCGCGAAACCGCAGGCGGCATCGCCACCCGCGACCTTGCCGTACTTGGCGGCGATGTCACAAATGCGGGTCCACATGAATTCCATGTCGTTTGACCCGAGCGTACCCAGCGCAAACAGGACTCCACCGATATCGCAATTGAGGAGGGCGTCGTCCGAGACTTCTTTGCCACCAGTCGATTCGATGGAGAGGATGTCGGAGTCGGCAGCGCACGCTTCGAAACACTCGAAGACAAGCCGCGTCTCTTCGCTGGTGCGCAGACGCGGCGGGCGGACGCGGTCGCGAATGTCGGCAACGGTGGTCCGAAGCGCCGAATGGACGCCCTTCGCCTCGTAACGGTCCATGACTTCTCGCGTGACGCGAATGACGCGCGCGCCCCACTCGGGCTGGAGCGTGAGTTCAAAGACGAGTTCGATCTCGATAATGAGTTTGGCGATTCCGAGATCATAGGCGCGCGCAAGCACGCCTTCGGCCATGCGCCCGTACAATTCCACGACTTCGCCGATTTTGTTGGCACTTACTTCGCTTCCGTGCGGAAGAATGTAGTTGATTTCGGGGATCGTCTCACCGCCGCCGACGGTGATGAAGGGAGTGACCTTAACGGGACTTGGGCAAACACCGAATACAAGGGCGTGTGCCCCCGGCACAGCCAATGAAGAAAAGGAACGCATGATGAGCCTTCCAGGCGAGCTAGGCGCCTTTCGCCATGGCCACTGCTTTCGCAATAGCACGTATGTGAGCCGGGCCCGTGCCGCAACACCCCCCTATGATGTTGACCCCGGCGTTTATCAAGTCCGGTACGCACGCGGCCATGGACTCCGGAGTCTCGGGATAGCTCACCGAGCCGTCGTCGCCGCGTATGGGACTGCCTGCATTGGGATGGACGAGTATGGGCGTGCTTGGTGCGGCCGCGCGAAGTTCGCGCGCCACGCTTACCATCTCGCGCGGTCCCAATGTGCAGTTAATCCCGAGAATGTGCGCGCCCGCTTCAAGCATGGCCTCGGCCATATCCGATGCACTCACGCCCATCATGGTCCGATACCCCGTATCGGTAAGTGTCGTGAACGTGAAGGAAGCGACTACCTCCAGCTTTGTATTCTCGCGCACGGCACGAACGGCAATGCCTGCTTCGTCGAGCGCGGACATGGTCTCGATGCTGCATGCATCCGCGCCACCGCGTTCGAGCGCGATAGCTTGTTCGCGAAATTGGGCATAGAGGTCGTCTTCAGTCACCTCGCCCATCATCAGAAACTTGCCGGTGGGGCCGACCGAGGCCAGCACATGGCGCGTCGCTCCAACAACGTCGCGCGAGAGCCGAGCCGCGGCTTCGTTCAATTCGGCGACGCGGCCGGCGAGTCCGTACGCTTCGAGCTTGACCCGCGTGCCCCCGAAACTGTTCGTCATGACCATGTCCGCGCCGGCATCGGCATATTGCCGCGCAATATCCTTTACCACGTCGGGGTGGCTGACGTTCCACAGTTCAGGACATTCGCCGGGCTGCAACCCGGCTGCCACCAGAAAGCTCCCCCATCCGCCGTCGGATACGAGCACCTTTCCGGACGCGATCTCTTCCCGCAAGCTTTTCATAGACACGACTGTCCCCTACGCGCGGCAGGCAGAGCCTATTCGCCGCGCGCGTTACGCCGCTGCACTGGTCAGATAATCGAGCGCGCCCTGCGGATCCGGGAAGTAGGCGTTGGCGCCGATCTTCTTCGCGAATTCCGACGTGAGCGGAGCGCCGCCGACGACGACGACCGTGTCGGGGCTTTCGTGACGAATCGCGGCCACGGTCTTTTCCATGTTGACCATCGTCGTGGTGAGCAGCGCACTCAGACCGATCACGGCCTTCGGATGATCCTTGAGCGCGCCCAGGAACTTCTCCGCGCTCACATCCACGCCAAGGTCGATCACTTGCCAGCCGCCACCTTCCATGACCATGCTGACGAGGTTCTTGCCAATGTCATGCAAGTCGCCCTGGACGGTACCCACGATAAAGGTGCCGCGGTGCTGCGCCTGACCCGATTCGAAGAAAGGCTTCAGGTGTTTCATGGCGGCTTGCATAGCTTTGGAAGCCATGAGCAGGTCCGGCACAAACACCTTGTTCTCGCTGAACTTGCGCCCGATGGCGTTCATGCCGACCACCAAGCCCTTGGCCAGCACGTCGCTTGGCGGAACCCCCATCTGCAGGGCCGCCGCCGTCAACTCGTCCGCGCCATCCTGACCCTTGAGGTCGGGCGGATAGGGCGACGTGGCATTCACCTTTCCCCGTTCAATGCACTGCGCAATTCGTTCGATTAACTCAGACATGGCATTCCCCTTCCTGTCCCCATTATCCTTGAGACAAACGCATCTAATATTGCCCTAGCTCCAATCCCCGTTCAACAAAGAAACGATAGCTGTCATACTCCACCTGATCCGGTATGGAATGGTCGGAGTGCAGCACATATCCGAATCTGCCTTTCGCGACTGGCACCTTCGCTTCAAGTTCGCGCGCAATTTTCTCCTTGTCGTTCGTATATAGTACGCGCACGTCAATACCACCCATGAACGAGAGGCAGTCGCCGTACATCCGGTAAAGCTCAAGAAGGTCCATGCCTGCTTTGACTTCAATCACTTGAAGACAGTCGATGCCGGCTTCGATCATGCCCGGCACCAAAGGCGCCACATATCCGCAGGAGTGCATCACCACGGGCAAGCCCTTCGACTTGGCGTAGTCGATCGTCTTGCAGTGGCCGGGTTGCACGATCTCTTTGTACATGTCGCACGAGAAGAACGGCCGCCCTTTGAACCCCATATCCTCGTAAAACCAAACGCCGTCCGGAGTCCCCTCTTCCGCGAACAGGATTTCCATCAAGTCTACGGTGAGTTGCGCATACGTGTCCACCATGTCTCGAATCCAGTCCGTGTCGACGGCCATGCCCATGAGCATGTATTCGTGCCCACACACGGGATGCATCAACTCGAAAACATTGCATCCGCACCACGCGAAGAAACGGTCCCGAGCGGCGGCCTCTTGCTTGATGCGGCGGTAGGCCCCGAAGTCGATGCGCTCGCGCTCCGCCTTCAGATACGGCTTGATATGTTCTTCCCACCC
>JBHEKO010000523.1:0-5630 GCA_041859475.1 Candidatus Hydrogenedentales bacterium | reverse complement strand
GAGCCATCATGCGCAAAATCCTGGTTCTTATGCGTGCGGTAGTCGTATCTGGACTCCCATTCGATCCCTGTGGAAAACCCTGTGGAAAAGGCTTCAAATCACGTCTGATTGCCACTTGATTTTCAGCACACTATCTTCAGGGGATCGCACTACGGACAGTTGTTCCGATGGAAAGGGGAAACATGCGCTACAACATGGTTATCGCACTGGCATTCGCGGCTATCGCGGTTTCCTGCGGCAGCCCTCAGCCGGAGCCTGTTCCCACGCCAAGCGCCGCTCCCGATGCCTCTCAACCTCCCGCCGCCAAACCCGTCGCGCCCCCGGTTCTTCTGCACACGGACGGCCTCAAGTTCGTCGACTCCGAAGGCAGGCAAGTCATCCTGCACGGCATGGCGGTGATCAACAAGTCCAAAACCGACGGGTTTGCGAGCTTTCACGGGCCCAAAGAATTCGACGACATGCGCTCGTGGGGCATGAACTGCATTCGACTCGGCATCTTCTGGGATGGCATAGAACCCGAACCCGGCAAGTACGATGAAGAGTACTTGAAGCGCGTGGATCAGCGCGTCCAGTGGGCCCGCGAAGCAGGCCTCTACGTCTTGCTGGACATGCATCAAGATTTGTTCAGCCAGTATGTCGGTCAGGGTGGGGGAGACGGCGCCCCCGAATGGGCGACGCTCACCGACGGCCAGCCCCATATCCACACCGGCGGCGTGTGGAGCGATGCCTATGTGACCAGCCCCGCCGTGCACGCCGTGTTCGACAACTTCTGGGCCAACAAGCCCGCTTCCGACGGCATCGGCCTTCAGGATCACTATGCCAAGGCGTGGCAGCAGGTGGCCAAACGGTATGCCAGCGAGCCTGCGGTCGTCGGATACGATCTGATGAACGAGCCCAGCCCCGGCGTTGCCAACGCGATGGGCCAGGCCGCGATGTTGGGCAAGGCCGCGGAGATGCTGTCCGCAAGCAAAGGCACACCCATTGCCGTCGAAGACTTGGTCAAGCAGTGGCTCGATACCGCGGGCCGCAGTGAACTCATGAAGGAATTGGCCGACGCCGAGTTCTTCAAGCAACTGTTGAACGCAGGCTACCCTGTGTTCTCCGAGTTCGAACGCACGCAACTGATGCCCATGTACCAACGCGTGGCCGACGCGATTCGCGCGGTCGATACCAATCACATCCTCTTTCTGGAAACCTGCGGCGCTGCCAACATGGGCGTGATTTCGTCCGTGGAACCGTTGCGAGGCCCCGATGGGAATCGCGATCCGTTGCAGGCCTATGCGCCGCACATCTACGACATCGTGACCGATACCGCCGATCTCGCGACTGCAAGCAGCAGCCGGGTCGAGCTGATTTTCGCGCGGCAAATGGAAACGGTGAAGCGCCTGAACATGCCGATGCTACTGGGCGAATGGGGCGCGTACGGAATCTCCGGATCGGAGATCCTTCCTGCAGCGCGCCATCTCGCGCGTCAACTCGAGAAGGGACTCTGGAGCGATACGTACTGGGAGTTCGGCAAACACATCTACGAGTGCAAGTACATGGACGCACTCGATCGAACAATCCCGGAACGTATCGCCGGCGATCTGATCGAATTCGAGGCCAACCTCGAAACCATCGGCTTCTCGTGCCGCTGGAAAGAGAACCCCGAAGTGAAAGCCCCGACCCGCATCTACGTTCCCGCGCGCCGCTTTCCCGGCAAGGATCAGATCAAACTCGATCCGCTGGGCAAAGGCTTCGAAATCGAGAACAACGCGGACAACGTGTGGCTCGTCATCGCTCCCACGGGCGAAGCCGTCGAACGGGTCCTGACGATTGAATAGGCCGGGTCACGTGCAATTCGACACGCCTACGGAATAGCGATCCCGAAACGCTCGCAGGCCTGGGAGAATTGCTCGCTGGTCATGAACAGGGCATGTCCGTCAGCCATGGCGACGCACCGGCCCGCCGGATTTGTCCCATGTTCGCGAGCCTCCGCAATCAAGGGAATCTCGGCCCAGAGTCTTGTCGCATCCGTCGCCTCTCCCGTAGCCGCTTGTTCAGCGGCTGCCGCGGCTTCGGCATATGTCGTCAGGTTTTCACCCGGAAGAAACAATACATAGGAGGATGTTCCCGGGGCGTCCAGCGGATACGTGAGGAGCGTCGAGACGCTCGCGCTGTCCGGATACAGGGAGCACCAGCCTTCAGGAAATACGCCGTCATGTTTGCTCATGAAGATATGCAGCAGGACCGCGAGTTCTTTCAGATTGTCTTGCGACCTTGTGCGTGCTTCATTCGTATCCTCCGCCCCTGGCGCGTCTGCCCGGTAATCCCGTTCCATCGTGTTTCCGAACGCGTCGATGGAGAACTGGAGATAAGGCGCGTCGTATTCGATAGTGAGCGCGGGGGAGAGCACAGGTGAGTCCATGCCCCAACGTTGCTGTTGATACGCTTCCCAGGATGCGATGCGTTCGCCCATCGGTTCTGTAAGGTTGAATTGGTCCCACGGCGTGCCGTCATTGAGCAACCCCTCCGGTATCGCCCCGCCTGCATAGTCGAGCTTTCTGTCCGGCACTTCGTTCAGCAAGGACTCGTCAATATACTTCTCTTCGGCAAGCGCGGCCAGATTCGCGGGCAACGCCCCTCTATGGGCGCTCGCATAGGCCACGAGGGCTTTGGCGAACGCATCGGCTTCCTTATGTCTCTTCTCCAACATGTCTTCGGAAGTCAGTCTTGTCTTGCTCTCAACCTCTCCCAGTTTCTTCAGAATCATCTCGAGTCGATGCGATTCCAATTCCGCGTACTCTTCCGGGCTCGCTTGTCGCCTTCCCAGATACCTCCGCGACGCTTCTTCCAGGCGATACGTTCCCTCCGCCGTGAACTGAGTCCAAGTGGAGTCGAAACTCCCATGGATGGCGATTGGCAGGTCTTCTTCCCCGGCACGAATCTCAACCGTCTGTTCGTCGCGCGTCCCCTCCAACGTCTCGTACGGCGCAAGCCGTTTCCACGGTTCGAGGAACGTGATCTTCAGCGAGTTGCCTTGTGTCTCCAATCGCGCCAACGGCGGTTCTGCAGGATTGAACGAAACGCGATCGGGATCGAAGATTTCGTCCCGTTCGCCAGAGGCCTTTGCAATCATCACGTACGATACAACTCTCCACAGCCCCGCGATGGGCGGCTCTTGTGCGGAGGATGCGGTCTGCGCCGCCGATATGGCCACTTCTGTGTTTGCAGGAGCCGCCGCTTGGGCATCCCCCTTCCGCTTAGTCTGTGTTGGGACTGCTCCGTTAGCTTCCTTTACTCCAGGACTTGTCTTTCCCACGGTCGCGACGCCACTGAACCACACGAGCGCGACTATCGCAGCCGCCGCTCCTACACCTACTCCGACTTTCGTTGCTGTAGTCACGGCAAGAACTCCTTTTACGGCTAGAGGAAGGGCCGCTGCCGACGGCGGAGCAGCGCCGCAGGCCGTCGCCAAGGCCGTCTTCCCAAGGGTTAATGCAAGTGCGGGGGGGAGGGCATCTGCTGTTTGACTGGCAAGAAACGCGGTCAACGCTGCGCTCGCCATCGTGACGCCTTTGTGCTTCAAGGCCGATCGCAGCCCCTCAATCGCTTTCCCGATGCGATACGACACCGCCTGCTGCGACAACCCCATCTCACTTGCGATGACGCTCTGCGATTTGCCGAGAAGGTAATGGGCGACGATGAGCGCGCGTAGACGCTCCGGGAGTTCGGCAATGGCCTTATCAAGAATCCGCTCAACCTCAGGCCATGACGGTTCTAGTACTTGCTCTACCTCGGCGGCAAACCGTTTCTCCCGCGCA
Organism: Candidatus Hydrogenedentales bacterium; assembly: GCA_041859475.1. GTDB lineage: Bacteria > Hydrogenedentota > Hydrogenedentia > Hydrogenedentales > SLHB01 > JAIBAQ01. The sequence continues at coordinate 1,827 of JBHEKO010000523.1, read as the reverse complement.
CTGCGCGAACGTTCCGACTTCACGCGATTCAGCGAAAGATTGATCACGACCCGGTGAAGCCATGGTCCCAGCGGAGCTTTCGGAGGCTGCTTTTGTCCGGCAAGAACCGCAAAACACTCCTGGGTCAGATCTTCCGCGTCTGTTGCATTCCCCAGAATACGCTTTGCGCTCGCGTAGACCATGCCTCCGTACGTTTCGACGATTCTTCGGAAGGCCTCGCCATCCCGGGAGCGAATCCACGTCTCAATTAGCGTGTGCTCGGGAGTACTCAAGACCGTGTCCCCTCTTCGGTTGTGCTCTACCCTATATACAATGTCACATCCAGAATCACCAGATCGCGATTCATGGACGTAATTGCAGTAAAACCTGGGGGTGCTCGAAGCAAACCGAGGGGTGGAGAGAGTTCGGATCGGGGAAGGCCGTCGAGAAGTTCCTAGGACTCGTCAGCGCTAAGGGACGGCAATGCCGAAACGTTCGCAGGCTTGGGTGAATTCCTCGCTGGTCAGGAACTCGGCATGTCCGTCGGCCATGGCGACGCAGCGACCCGCTGGATTCGTTCCATGATCGCGGGCTTCCGCGGCGAGAGGGATTTCGCTCCAGAGTTTCGCTGCGTCAGAAGACTCCCCCGTTGCGGATTGTTCGGTGGCTGCCGCGGCCTCGGCAAACGCCATCAGATTTTCACCCGAGATTAGCATCACATAGGAACATGTTCCCGGCGTGTCCAGCGGGTGTGTAAGGAACGACGCGACGTTCGTGTTATCCGGATACACGGAGCACCAACCTCCAGGAAGAATGCCGTCGTGTGTGCTCATGAAGACATGTAGAAGGAGTGCGAGTCCTTTTAGGTTGTGTTGCGATTTGTCGCGGGCCTCGAGCGTGTCCTCCGCACCCGGAGCGTCCACACGGTAGTCCCGCTCCACCGTTTCGCCGAGTGCGTCGATGGAGAACTGGAGATACGGTTCATCGTATTCAACCGTGAGTGCGGGGGAGAGGAGAGGGTAGTCCTTGCCCCACCGTTTCTGCTGATGGACTTCCCAAGCCGCGATGCGCTCTCCGATGGGTTCCGCAAGGTTGAACTGATCCCACGGTGTGCCGTCATCAAGCAGCTCCGAAGGCATCGCCTCATTCGCGTACGACAGCTTTCGATGTGGTGCTTCCTTCAGCAGGGCTTCGTCCAGGTACTCTTCTTTTGCAAGCGCGACCAAGTCCGCAGGTAACGCGCCGTTGTGAGAATTTGCGTACGCCGCGATAGCTTTGGCGAACGTTTCGACCTCTTTGCGCCGTTTCTCCAGCGTGTCCTCGGCGGCCAGGCGTGTCGCGCTCTCAACGGCCCCCAGTTTCTTCAGGACAAGTGCGAGACGGCTTGCTTCCGAATCGGCGTAAGCTTCCGGGTCTTTCGTACGTTTCAGGAGATACACCGGCGACGCCTCTTCCAAGCTATACCCGCCCTCCGCGGTGAACTGCATCCAATTGGAACTGAAACTACCACGGATGACCAATGGCAAGCGCTCTTCTCCTGCACGAAGCACGGCCGTTTGTCGATCGCGTGTTCCCCCCATCGTCTCGTATGGCGCTAGTAGTCTCCGCGGTTCAAGGAAGGTAATCGTGAACGAGTCGCCATGAGTCTCCAACCGTACCAGCGGAGGTTCGTTGGGATTGGTCGATCCCGGCGGCATGTGGCTGGGGTCGAAAACCTCCTCGGGCTGACCGCTTGGTGTTCCGTTCCATGTGCATGACACGACTTGCCACAGCCCCGCGATGGGCGGGTCCTGCACGAAGGATGCAGCCTCGGCCGCTGGTGCGTTCTCCTCTGCCTTTGAAGGCGCT
>JBHEKO010000323.1:0-5970 GCA_041859475.1 Candidatus Hydrogenedentales bacterium | reverse complement strand
TATCTCGATGATTACGCATTCATGGCAGTCGCGCTTACGGATCTCTACGAAGCGACGTTCGACCTGCGTTGGCTGGAGGCCGCGGATGCGTTTGCCAAGACGCTGCTGGCGCAATTCTGGGATTCCAACGGCGGCGGGTTCTTTTTCACGACGGCAGATCACCGCGACGTATTGTTGCGCACGAAGTCCACGTACGACGGCGCGGAACCTTCGGGAAATTCCATGGCCGCATTCGCCCTGCTTCGCCTAGCCAAGTTGACGGACAACAAGACGTACGCGGAGCGGGGCGAGGAAATCTTGCGCGCGAATCACGTGAACATGGAGAGCGCTTCGCGCGGCTACCTGAAGCTGCTTTGTGTCGCGGACTTCCACCTCACGCCAACCAAGGAGATCGCGATTGCCGGGACGCCGGGAAGCGGGCCAGTGCAATCGTTCTTGAGAACCTTGCACAGCGAATACATCCCGAATAAAGTGATCGCGCTGCTGGACCCCGCTTCGGCGGATGCCGCGCGCGTTGAGTCGCGCGTGCCGCTTTTGTCGGCCAAGGCGCTGGTTGGCGGCGAGCCTGCGGTGTACGTGTGCAAGGATTTCGCCTGTCAGCAGCCCGTAACCACGGGAGAAGACCTCTTGAAGGCGCTTGGGATAACGGAGCCAAAGAAAGCGTTATGACGAACCACCGGTATTTCGCAACGGCAATCGCAGCTATTCTACTTGCGACGGGATGGGCCGCGGCCCAACAACCCGAAGGTCAGACCGTGAGTATCTCCACGGTGCTGGACGCATCCGGCGTCAAGCCGGGCGGGCAGATTCGCGCGGCGGTCACGCTGGCCATTCAGGAAGGCTGGCACATCAACGGCAACAAGCCGCTTGACGACTATCTCATTCCGACGGCCTTGACGTTTGAGCCGTCCGAGGGAGTGAGCGTTGCGCAAATCGTCTACCCTGACTCGAAGAACGTGAAGTTGGGGTTTTCCGATGAAGCGGTGGCGGTCTACGAGGGGAGGACCGTCATCGGGGTGGCGCTTACCGTTGCGGAAAGCACTGGCTTGGGGCCGAAGACGGTTAAGGCGACCTTGCGCTATCAGGCGTGCAACGACAAGCAGTGCCTGGGGCCGGCAAAACTGCCGTTGGAGATTTCCATTCCCGTGGTTGCGGCAGACACGGCCATAGACCCCCAAAATGCGGAAGCCTTTGCGGGTATTGCGTTTACAGGAGAGAACGGGAAACCCGATATGGCTGGGGCTACCCCGCCGGAACCTGCGATCCAGACAGCCGGAACTCAGGAGAGTGTGGGCCCGTTGCTGGCCCAATTCACCGTTGCTGCCCAGACAGGCGGCTATCTGAACAGCGCTGATTTTCTGAAATTCCTGGACGCGGCAGAGTCGGGCGTGCCCTATTCGCAGACCGGCATGTTCGCGGGAAGGGGTGCACTGGCGATTGTCTTGCTCACGCTGCTGGGCGGGCTTGCCCTGAATCTCACGCCGTGCGTTTTGCCACTGATTCCAATTAATTTGGCGATCATCGGCGCGGGCGTGAAAGCAGGTTCGCGCGCGAAGGGGTTTACGCTGGGCGGGTTCTACGGCCTTGGCATCGCGCTCGTGTATGGCATCTTGGGTGTGGTCGCGGTGTTTGGGGCAGCCAGCTTTGGGTCGATCAATGCGTCTCCGTGGTTCAATTTCGGTATTGCAGTGGTCTTCGCCGTGCTTGCCTTGGCGATGTTCGACCTTCTCCTGATCGACTTTACGAAATTCCAAAGTAAGCTTGGCATCAAGAAGGAAAAGGGCAGCTTGGTATTTGCCTTCATCATGGGCGCGGTGAATGCGCTTCTGGCCGGGGCATGCGTGGCCCCCGTCGTAATCGCCGTGATTTTGTACGCGCAAGACACCTATTCGAGCGGATCGTCACTTGGGTTGGCCCTGCCGTTCTTGCTGGGCGTGGGTATGGCCCTGCCGTGGCCTTTCGCCGGGGCGGGACTTTCGCTACTGCCCAAACCAGGCATGTGGATGGTGCGCGTGAAGCAGGCATTTGGGGTCCTGATACTCGCGTTTGCCGCGTATTACGGCTATCTGGGCTGCACGTTGTTCAGCGACCGGTATCTCGTGGACGCCGAAAAAGTGTCGGCGAGTGCCGCCGCGAAAGGCGAAGAGGGCTGGCAATCATCGTTTGAGGAAGGCCTTGCGCAGGCCGCGAAAGAGGGCAAACCCGTCTTCATCGACTTCTGGGCTACCTGGTGCAAGAACTGTCTGGTAATGAACGAGACGACGTTCAAAGATCCGGCGGTCTTAAAGCGGCTCGACGCATATGTGAAGGTCAAATATCAGGCCGAGACCCCCGACGAGACTCCTGCCAGGGAGGTGCTTTCCCATTTTGAGTACGTCGGTTTGCCGCACTATGCGGTCTTGAAGCTCAAAGTGGGCAAGGCACAGTAGACCAGATCCAACCTCTGCGGCAATTCTCGCCGCCTTCAGGCGTCGCATGTGCGACTCAACTATTCCAAGGCGGATCATTAAATAGGGATAACACCGTATAATCCGCCGAGGAATCGAGACTTGCTGGATTTTGGTGATTTCTGGTAGAGTGTTTGAAGCAGGCAGGCAATAGGGGAGACTCAGTCTAGGCAGAGTCTCGGGGCTGGAATCGCAAAATCCTCAAGTGTAGTGCAGTTGCAGGCAGGGTGTAATTGTGACAGTACGGGCTAAGGTCATTTCGGCTGTGTGGGGGATTCTTAGCCTATTGACCGTTATTCTACTCGTCCTCCGGATTTCCTTTCTGGTTAAGCAGACCAATCAAGCCGATCGCGAGGAAATCTGGCGATCCACGCAATTGGCCTCTAAGCTTCTTGCCGGGGAAGTGCATGAACTGGACCGCGTAGCCACAGACTATTCGGCATGGGATGACACCTACGGGTTCATGTCATCTCGAGGCGAGGCTTACCTTGCCTCCAATTTCCAGGAATCCACCTTTTCCAACAATAATCTGCAACTTGCCGTCCTTTTCGATTTGGAAGGCCGACCTGCCTACGCAGAGTCGTTCGATACGGGAAGTGGGAAGCGAAGCCCGGTGCCAAACGAGTTGCTTGCCCAGTTGACGGATGGTCTCACTCCTGCAAATTTGTCGGAAGTCGGGAACAGCGCGGCTGGCATTTGGACTTTGAATAGGCAGCCCTACTTGTTGGCCTTGCGGCCTATCGTGAAGAGCGACTATTCGGGGCCGGCCATGGGGGTGCTTCTCTTTGGACGGCGGCTTGATGCCGGCCTGATTGAAACCCTTTCGGACTTGACAGGGAAACACATCGAAGTCCTGGACCTCGACGATTCTTCGATTCCGAAGGATGCACTGACGGTGCCGGGTGCTGTCTCGGACCACGACGGAACGGTGGTTGAACTCGCCGGTGCGGGCAAGGCTTTGGGGTACTGTCTGCTATTGGACGGATATGCGCGTCCGGCCTGCGTCTTGCGCTGCGAAGCCCCGAGGACGGCCCGCTTGGCCTTTTACTTTTCCGCTTCGCTAGTCGTGGGGACTTTGTTGCTTGGACTCCTGATTTCCGGTCTCTTGTCGACCATCCTTTTGAACCGCTTGCTCTTCGCGCGTCTGCACAACCTGAGTGCATTTGTCGCGGAAGTCGTGAAGTCCGGAGACTACACATTTCGGAGCAAGGTGAGCGGCACGGATGAGATAGGGAAACTCTCGGAGGCATTCGACGAGCTGCTGGCTTCGCTGCAGAAGCATCTTGTGGAGCGCGAACAAGCGTCGCAGGCGCTGCAAGCAAGCGGAGAGAGGCTTCAGGCGCTTTTGAGGCATTCCTCCGATGTTTTGGCATTGCTTGCGCCAGACGGGACCTTTGCTTTTGTGAGCGAATCCTCCTATCGAATCCTCGGCTACACGCCCGAGGCGCTTGTGGGTAGGAAGCCATTCGAATTCATTCACTCCGCGGACACGCACGCTTGCAGCCATGCCTTTGCCCAGGCCACAACAGGCGGCGAGCAAGTCAGATGTGCCGATTTTCGTTTTCGACATGCCGACGGATCATGGCGCTGGCTTGAGGCGATTGGCGAGAACCTGCTGGAACAACCCATGGTTGAGGCATTTCTGGTTACGCTTCGCGATGTCTCGGAGCGGAGACTCACAAGTCAGCTACTGGAAGAAAACGAGCGGCGATTGCGCGAAGTCACGGTCCGAACAGGTCAACTTGTCTATGACTATGATTCCACTTCCGGACGCATTGTATGGGGAGGGGCCATAGAGCGGATAACCGGTCTTGCCCCCGATGTGCACTCCGAAACAGAGTGGGCAGTCTGGATGAAGTTGATCGATGCGGATGATGCGCCTCGCGTCCGGGAGACGCTGGAAAAGGCTGCCGATAACGGGAGCACGTATAAGCTGGAATACCGGCTGTTGCGTCAAGACGGAACCACATTGGTCGTCGAGGACAGTGGCATCGCGCTTCCCGGAGAGACGCCGGGAACGCACCGCTATCTCGGTTCGATCACGGACATAACGCAGGACAGGGCGCGGGAGGAAGAGCTGCTTGAATCCCGCAACACGTTACGGACTCTCCTCGACAATGTCTATGACGCAGTCATGGTGCACGACCACGAAGGCAGAGTAATCGAGGTCAACGAGAAGATGCTGCGGATGTACGGCGTTACGCGCGAGCAGGCCCTTCAATGCACCATCAAAGAACTGTCCTGGAAGCAAGATGCGGACGAAGAAAGCCGTCGGATGTGGGCGGACGTTATCGCCGGACAGCCCACACTATTCGAGTGGAAGGCGCGAAAGCCCCTGCTTGGCACATCATTCGACGTCGAAGTCTACCTGACGCCCATCACCATGCGTGGGAGAAAGTACATTCTCGGAAGCGTACGGGATCTGACGGAAATACGAGACGCTCAACGCGCGGCGCAAGAAAGCGAAACGCGGTTCATGGAAATGCTGAAGCGGACCAGCCTGCTCGCGATGCAGCTCGACTCAAGAGGCAGGGTCATCTTCTGCAACGACGCATTTGTCGCGCTTACCGGATGGACTCGACCGGAGTTGCTTGGCGGCGATTACTTCGCGACGATTGTGGCGCCCGAGGAACGCGAGAAGGCCATGTGGACGTACGAGCGCTGCATTCGCGATGGGGTAATCCTATCCAATCTCCAGCGCACGATTGTCACGAAAGAAGGGGCCCGGCGGCAGCTTGTGTGGGATACGACCCACCTCCGCGACAACGATGGGAATCGAATCGGCATTGCCGCAATCGGCCGCGACGATACGGATCACCGGAAGCTGGAAGAGCAGTACCGCCAATCGCAGAAGATGGAGGCGGTGGGGCAGTTGGCGGGTGGTGTGGCGCACGATTTCAACAATCTGCTGCAAGTGATCTCCGGCTATGTCGAGATGACGCTGTCGGACATGCCGCGTTCCAACGAGACGTATGCGCGGCTGGAAGAGGTTCAGAAGGCCTCAACGCGCGCAACGACGCTGGTCCGGCAATTGCTCACATTCAGCAGGCGAGAGTCGATGGCGTTGTCGCGGGTGGACCTTAACACCGTGATTGTAAACATTGTGAAGTTGCTTCGGCGGGTAATCGGGGAGCACATTACGTTGGAAACCGTGAGCCAGCACGAATTGCCTTCCATTCATGCGGATGCCAGTCAATTGGAGCAGGTGCTCAAGAACCTCTGCGTGAACGCGCGCGACGCAATGCCTTCCGGCGGCCGAATTCGAATTGAAACCAAGTCTATTCGACTGGAGCGCGAATATTCGCAGGTCCATCCGTTGGCAACGGAGGGCTCATACGTGCTGCTTGAAGTTTCCGACACGGGGGACGGAATGTCCAAGGACGTGCAGGAGCATATCTTCGAACCATTCTACACGACTAAGGGCGCAGGCAAGGGCACGGGGCTTGGATTGGCGACCGTGTATGGCATCGTCAAGCAACACTCGGGGTTCATACAGGTGTACAGCGAGGTGGGTCAGGGCACG
>JBHEKO010000395.1:0-13138 GCA_041859475.1 Candidatus Hydrogenedentales bacterium | reverse complement strand
ACGCCGATTAGTTGGCAGTATCCGCTTGTAGAGGCCATCACGGGGGCCTTGTTCCTGTTTGTATTCTGGCGTTTCGGGTTGACCACCGCCATGCCGGTCTACTTGCTTTTGGCGGCGGCGCTGGTCCTGGTCACCTTTGTTGACCTCACCGACTGGACGATTCCCAACGAGGTTACGTTCCCCGGCATTCCCATGGGCCTCGTATTCGCCATTGTCGCGATGTTTTATCCCGACAGCGGGTTGGTCGTGCTCGGGCGGTTTGAACCCATTTTCAACGCTTTGCTCGGAGCATTGCTGGGCGGCGGGTCGTTGTATCTCTTGGATAAGCTCACCTTCGTCATTCTGAAGAAGCGGGGTATGGGATTTGGCGACGTGAAGTTGCTCGCCATGTTGGGCGCGTTCTTTGGTTATCCGGGCGTGGTCATGATCATCATGATCGCGTCGTTAGTGGGAAGCGCCGTCGGAATCAGCCTGATTTCCTGGCAGCGCTACAAAGGCTCCGAAGAAACCGCCCACTACCTGCCCTTTGGGCCCTATCTGTCGTTCGGCGGTCTGGCCGTGATGTTGTTCGGTCAACAACTGTACACCTGGTATTTCGATTATCTGAATTCCAGCGTAATTTAGCAGGCTTTCTCAACCGTTCTTGTGAGGATTTCAAACAGTGCTCCGATATTTGACCGCCGGTGAATCTCATGGCCGCGGCGTGTTCTGCCTCCTTGAGGGGTTGCCCGCCGGTCTCCACGTGCAGCCCGACGACATCAACTTCTGGCTTGCCGAGCGCCAGAAAGGGTACGGGCGCGGCGGACGTCAGCGTATCGAAAAGGACGAGGTGGACGTACTGTCGGGCATCCGGGGTGGCGTCACTCTGGGCGGCCCTATCCTCATGGCCGTGTGGAACCGGGATTTCAAAAACTGGACCGACGCCATGGACCCTTGGGCCCCGTCAACCGGCACTCGCGCCACGAAGATCGTCCAGCCCCGGCCCGGTCATGCCGACCTCGTGGGGGCCATCAAGTACGGCCACGACGACTGCCGCAACATCCTCGAGCGCGCCTCAGCCCGCGAAACAGCCGGGCGAGTCGCTGCCGGCGCCCTCTGCCGCAAGTTCCTCGCGGAGTTTGGAGTCGACCTGGCTGGGCATGTTGTCCAAATCGGTTCCGCCGTCGCTCATACCGACAAGGTCCCGTCCGAGGACATCCGAAAGCTGTCCATGAAGTCTCAGGTCCGATGCGTGGACAAAGACGCCAGCGCAAAGATGGTCGAGGCCATCCGAAAGGCCAAACGCGAGAAGGATTCCCTCGGAGGCATCGTGGAGGTCCGCGCATGGGGATTGCCCCTCGGGCTGGGCGACTATATCCAGTGGGACCGGAAGCTGGATGCGCGCATCTCTCAGGCCATGATGAGCATCCAGGCGGTGAAAGGCGTGGAGGTCGGGCTCGGCTTTCGCGGCGCGGGTCGCGCGGGCAGCAAGTTCCACGACGAAATCGTTTTCGATCCCAAGAAGCGCACGGGGGGGAGGTATCGCCGCCTTTCCAACAACTTGGGCGGTTTTGAGGGCAGCATGACCACCGGCGAGGAGATCGTCGTCCGTGTCATGAAGAAGCCGATCTCGACCCTCATGAAGCCCCTCCGAAGTGTGAACATGACCACCCACGAGCCTGCGCTCGCCGTTCTCGAACGTAGCGACACCTGCGCAGTCCCCGCCTTGGCCATCATCGTGGAGTCTGCGCTGGCCATCGTCCTGGCGGAATCCTATATCGAAAAGTTTGGCGGAGACACGGTCGCGGAGATGAAGAGGAATTTCGACAGCTACGTTGATCATGTAAACAATCAATGACGTACTGGAATCCGAACTCCGACATTGTTCCAATCGCGCTTCCAACGCCCTTTCTCGTGGGCCCCGTCAATTGCTTCCTCGTTAAGGGCGACCCGCTCACGCTTGTCGATACCGGGCTGCAGACGGACGAGTCGTATCTCGCGCTTACCGCGCGCCTCGGGGAGTTGGGGTATTCCATACGCGATATCGAAGCTGTCATCCTTACGCACGCGCACGTCGATCATATTGGTTTGCTGGCGCGGGTCGTTGCCGAGTCAGGCGCGAAAACGTTCGCACATGTTTCAACGGCCAATCAGCTCGAGCACTTCGAGGAGAACGAGAACCGCACCCATTCCTTTATACTGGACACTTTGCGCGAGTTTGGCACACCAGAGGAGATTGTGCTGAAGACGGCCGAAGCACGGGCGACATTTCGCGGAATGGCCGCCGCTGTTTCAGTCGATCATAGACTGGAACACGGTGAAACAGCTTTGAGCTACATCGTCAACTATGCGCCTGGGCACTCTTCAAGCGACACGCTCTTTGTCGACGAGAAGCGACGTCTTGCGTTCTCGGGAGACCACATCCTCAAGCGGATAAGTCCGAACCCGCTGATGCGGCGGCCGCGTAAAGACCAACCCCGCGCCAAGAGTCTTGTCGAATATCAGGCCTCGCTCAGGCAGACTCGTGAACTTGACCTTGAGATATGCTATCCAGGACACGGCGACCCCATAGCAGAGCACGTGAAAGTGATCGATTCTTTACTTGAACGTCAAGAGCGACGAACCGAAAAGGTCCAGGGGATTCTGCTTGAAGGCGGGTCCATGACCCCCCACCAAGTCTGCGAAGCTATCTTCCCGGGCATTGACGCGCAGTATTACTACCTCGGAATGTCCCTGGCGATAGGCCACCTTGAAGTTCTGGAAGAACGCGGCCAAACGTACAGCGAGAATCGTGACGGCATCCTGCGCTACGCCATCGCGCCCGCCGCTGAGAAGAGGTCTACCTAGCATGTCGAACGTCTTCTTTGTACCGCCGGCTAGAAGTCGGCTCTTCACCAAAGAACTCCAGGCTGGCCTCATATGACGAACTCTCTCGGAATCCTGCATTTCTCCGAGCACTACGTCGAGCGCATCTGGGGGGGGCGGCGCCTTCAGTCTGCTTACGGAAAACCCCTGCCACCCCGCATCCCCATCGGGGAGGCTTGGCTCATATCCGACCACCCCTCTGCCGTCAGCGTCGTAGACGAGGGACCGCATGCGGGGCGATCGCTCCATGAATTGATGGTGTCCGCCCCAGATAGCCTGCTCGGCAGCGCCGCCAGCCCGACCATCCACGGCAGGTTTCCGTTGCTCCTGAAACTGCTGGATTCGTCCGATTACCTGTCGGTTCAAGTCCATCCCGACGATGCGTGCGCCCAGCGTTTGGGGGAGCCAGACGTCGGCAAGACTGAAATGTGGCACGTCCTCAAATCGGAGCAGGGCGGTCAACTCTTCTGTGGACTGGACCCTTCGGCAACTCCCGAGTCCTTGGCCGAAGCCATGCGAAGCGGCACCCTTGAATCCCTTCTGCCGCGTTTCGCCGTGCAGCCGGGCGATTCCGTCTTTGTCCCGGCCGGCACCATTCACGCCATTGGCCCTGGTTTGGTCCTCGCCGAAATCCAACAGAACAGCGACCTAACCTACCGGCTCCATGACTGGGGCCGCGTCCAAGCCGACGGCACGCCGCGCACTCTTCACGTCGACAAGTCCGTTGAAGCGACGCATTTTGGCGAACGCCACCCGGGGAAGGCCGAGCCGTTGGCAATTGACGACGCACACGCGTCGCGTTCCATTCTCGCTGCGTGCCGCTACTTTGCCGCGGAACGCATCGACTTGAATGGGGCGTTCTCCAGGCAGACCCGGCGCGCCTCGTTCCACATTGTCCTCTCCCTGGCAGGGGCACTCACGGTCGAGTGCGATGGTTCGAGCCGCGACTTAGTTCCCGCCGAAGCCGTGCTTATCCCTGCGTCCGTATCGGCCTACGGTATTCGAGGGCGTGGCGCATGCCTCGACTACTACGTTCCTGAGTTCGAGAAGGATATAGCGGTTCCACTGCGTGCGTCAGGTACAGACGAGGTACCGGTTTTGTCGATGTGGTAAGGGTTTCCGGGGGTTGCTGGTGGCGCAAATTAGTTCCATAATGGCGCGTAGCGTGCCCCGGGTGTTGGTCATTGCCACTTTCTCTATGACCGTGGTTAAGGCTCGGTAGTCCAACCAAGTGAGAACTGATGCAGTTCGAAGACGCCCAGTTGGTAGCCCTTTGTTTGAGAGGGGACACCGTAGCTTTTGGCCGCCTAGTTGAAAGATACCAAGGCGCGGTCTACGCGACGGCGTATTACTATGTCGGGCGCTATGGAGCAGCCGAAGATATTTCGCAAGAAACGTTCTTCCAGGCCTACAGAAGCCTGAAGCGCCTCAATGACGCTTCCCGCTTCGGCCCGTGGCTTCGTGAGATAGCTTGCCGCACGTCGGCGAATTGGCTGCGCAAGAATGGCAAACGGCTTACAACGGAAACGCCGCTTCCGTTTCGGCGAACCGTTTCAATTGAAGACATGCGTGAAGGGCCCAGTTCCTCGATGGAACGCGCCGAACTGTACGAACGGGTACAGAAGGCCGTCAACGAGTTGCCCGAACGCTATCGGTTACCCGTGGTCCTGCGTTACCTGCAAGAGCTGAGCTACGACGAAATCAGCGCGTTCACGGGCGACTCACGGGACGAGGTGCGCGGGATATTGCAGCGCGCCGGCCGACAGTTGAGAGACATGTTGGATAGTCCGGAATCAAACCGGGAAGGAAATGAGAATTGGCATCGTGCACGCGAATAGAGAATAGCCTGCAAGCCTATATCGATGGCGAGCTGGGCGATTCGGACCGCGTCATTCTCGAGCAGCATCTGGCCGAGTGCCGCACGTGTGCCGAGAGCCTTCGCCGCCAGCAGCGGGCGAATGCCGTTGTTTTCGAGGCCTTTGCCTTCGACCGCCTTCGGACCTCCCTCAAGCCACGAATCCTGGAAAACTTGCCGGAAATGGAAGCCGCGCCCGAAGATATTGAGGGGGTGAATTGGCGCGCAAAGCATCCGGGACCCTGGTACGTACGCACGGCGCAGTTTGTGCCGGTCGCGGCGCTGGCCGTCCTCGTCATTCTGGCAGTGGTCCTTCGTTACTACTGGCCGTCGACCGAACCGCAGTATGCGAACATCGGTCTCGTATCGTTTACGAAAGGCGTGATCCAGCGCACGGCCGATTCCGCCATGATGCGCCGCGTCGTGGGCCTCAATGACTACATCCAATGCGGTGACCGCTTCGAGACGAAGGCCGCATCCGCCATGATGTTGTCGCTTACAGGGCCCACGCATCTCAAGTCAACCAGCGACACGCGCTTCAAAGTCGTCGATCCGCGACGTATCCAACTCGAAGATGGGACCATTTGGGCCGATGTTGGGCATGACGGGAGTCTGTTCAAGGTTACAACACCCGACGGAGTGATTACGGTCTTCGGCACCATTTTTAGCGTTCAAGTCAAGGACGCTATCACCACCGTAACGGTCGAGCGTGGGCTGGTCCAAGTTGAGAATCGCGATCATTTCTGCCGCCTTGAAGACGGGCAGCAAGTGACAATCTCGGCGCAAGGCCTGTCAAAGCCGATCGAGGTCGATGCCGTAAAGGTCCATGCGTGGGCACGGTCACTCAACCCTGTTCCTGCCGCAGAGGCTATCTTCGAAGACGCTGTGTTACCCCAGGCCGAATCCGCCGAACTCCCTGGGCGCGTGGCCTTTTTGGTGGACACCTCGCAGAACGGAAAGTCGTGGGATATCACGGCCATCCGAATCTACTGGCAACCCGACCAAGTCGCGTCCGGCCATTGCGGGTACGATGTCTACGTGTCCACGGGCAACGGCGATCCCATCTTCAAGACCTACATAGACGGGACTGTGTTCGCCGACAAGCGGACGTCGTCGTACGAGATCTCTGTGCCGAACGGGCCCATCGAGGATGTCATGTCGATAATCGTGCGCCTGGTACCCAATCAAGCTTCAGGCTCAGTCGTGAATACGACGCTTGACGTTAAGGCAATTGCGGTAAGGCCGTAAAGGGCTGGAAATAGAGCTATTATGACCAATGCATTCAGAGAGGCGGGTTTGCGATACGCTACAATCAGTCTACCTCAAGTCACTCCTTCCCCAAGAGTAACTGCAGCCAGGAAGCGCCGGAGGCCCGCCTTTCTGATGTTCTTGACTGCTGTTCAGGAGATTGGCCACACACCATTGCTTAGCCCCTGACAAAAAAGAGGCAGTAGCCGTCGGGGTCGGCTACTGCCCACAAACACAGGACCGGCCACACGTACGAACCATCTGCTCGGTTAGGTGATTCGTATGCCTCGCCTGCACCCAAATTGTAGCACTCATACTGTGTTTTGGCAAACACAGTATGAGTAGTTGTCGTAGTTTTCGTCGATTTTTTTGCCCTGCGTGGCAACTTTTCTTGATTGGACCCGCTCAAATTCCCGGGCACTTCCATCGGGAGTTGTCTTCTTCTGACTTTCCGATAAGTCCCTCGTATTCTTCACTCCACAACCCCCCCAAGGCACCTCGTGATATAGAGTCGCTCTGTTTCTCGCCCTATTGGAGTATTGATTGTCTTAATGGAATTTCTTGACAATCACTTTGTCAACACCGGTGAGCATCGCTTGGCGAGGAATGGCCTTTGAGTCGCAGATCGCTTTGGTTCTCCACTCTGCAAATTAGCCCCGTCCGATACGGCCGCTCTGACAATTCATTGCGGCCTCGCTTGGATAATGAAACCCGCAGAGGTATATCCTACTGCGAAGTCTTTCGAAGGCGCTGTCTACGCGCCGATTCTGTTGTCGACATACCGGAATGGGGGTTCCTAATGTATCGAGTTCTGTCGCGGGTCGTTGTTTCATACGCAATTGCCTTGTCATTAGTAGCCGTCGCATGCGCTGAAAGCGTCCACGTGGAAGACGCGTTTGCGAAGGGTAGCCCGGACGGTCAGACGTGGGCCGTCGGTACGGACAGCGTCGAGGCCGCGTTCGAGTTTCAGGGCGGCCTGTTCCATCTGTCCGCGATTACCAACAAGGCCTCCACGCCGAATCGCGCATACGTCTCCGCGACGTTGCCATTTGGCGTAGATGCTCCTGCATCCACGGGCGCGTACCAAATGGAGACGCTCTGGTCGAAGCCACTGGAAGCTGGCGGAGCGACGGACCCCGCGGCAGATCACCTCAGCATAGCCGTCACGAAGGACGAACTTATCGGATTTGGCGTAGTAACGAACCAAGACGATCGCGGCGCGATTGTGGATTGGCCCACGGCGCTCGACTACGGCGACGGAAGTCCGCGTAGCGCGTCCACCGACGACGCCAG
The DNA here is from genome assembly GCA_041859475.1 of Candidatus Hydrogenedentales bacterium. GTDB lineage: Bacteria > Hydrogenedentota > Hydrogenedentia > Hydrogenedentales > SLHB01 > JAIBAQ01. The sequence goes on along the minus strand of JBHEKO010000395.1, from coordinate 5,898 downwards.
TTTTGCGCAAGGCCCCGTGTGGTACGCGTACGTCGCGGCACGCGAAAGCGGCGCGATGGACCCCATGGACGAGATGATTCAACCCGACCCAGGTAAGCCCGACAAGGTTCGCGTGCCAGTCGGGTACCGAGGGCCTGCCGAGTGCCCTAGCCTTGGGGTGACGCGGTACCATCTGCAAAACGGGTATGAAATCGTCCGCGTGTGGAAAGCGCCGAAGGACGGCACGGTCGCCGTTCAAGGCGTCGCGCAATATGCAGGCGGCAACGCGACCGCCACGGTGCGCGTGTTCCGAATCGGCGAAAAGCAGCTTCAGGCGCTTGAGCTTCCCACGGATCAAGGGCAATGGAAACTCGAATCGGGAACGGTGGGGGAGATCGCCGTGGGGGGCCGCCCCGCGGTGAAGTTGGATCTGCTCCTGAGCCGCGAGGGCCTGCGCGCGCGCCTTCATATCCAAGCCTACCCCGGAACTTCCGTGTTGCGTCAGTGGGTTGAACTGGAAAACACGTCCGGCAATCCCCTCGCAGTGAATGCCCCCTCGCCGTTCGCCCTCAACTACGAGGAGGACAGCGCTTCCGCCATGACCCACTATTGGCTGTGCGGCGGGACAAGCCGGCCCAACCAGGGACAGCTCGAAAGCGCCGAAGTGGGGACGACGTATCACAAGGCGATTCTCGGCGAGAAGACGGACAACTACACGCCGTGGACGGCGCTGTACAGGCGTGACGCTCCCCACGACGGCGTGTTCGTTGCCCTCGACCATCTCGGCACGTGGACGCTCGCGGTGGACCGCGCCGACGATCACGTGGGACTGCACGTTGGGATGCCGGGTTTTGCGGGCTTCACCATGGCGCCGGGGCAGAAGATCGCGTTGCCTTTGGTGACGCTTGGGGTCTTCAAGAACGATCTCGACGACATGGCCCGGCGTTTGTACGACTGGCAATACGAGTACATGTGGGACTTCACGAACAGCGACTACTACGCCCGGACGAAGTGGGCGACGGCGTGGTTCTTCTGCTCGCGCAATCTGCAGGAGCAATTCGCCGCGCGCCTCGCGGGCCTCGACATGGACGCCGACCTCATGCGCACGATGGGCATCGAGATGCTGTGGGACGATGCGGGCTGGTCGCGGTATCCCGGGTGGCCGATTCCCGACTCGTATTCGGTGGTCTTTTCGCCCACGTTCGAAGGCCCTGATTACGCGGAGACGTTGCGCTATCTCGACAAGATGGAGATGGAATGGCTCGTGTGGACGGCAGGGCGCCCGGCGGGCGGCATCATGGATACCAAGGCCGGGTCGTGGGGCGATCTGCAATGGCGGACCGATGGCGTCGGGCGGCTTGGCGCGGCGGAAGAGACCGCGTTCCGGCAACGTATCGAGCGCTTCCTCACCACAAATCCCGGGTGCTCGTTTCACACGTGCGACGGCGGCAGCCGCTATGCCCATGAATTCGAGATTCAACGCTATGCCGACGTGAATTACTTGTCCGACGGCGGGCGCGGCCCGCAGACCAATCACTACTTTTCGTATCTCGAACCACCGGACAAGTGGCTCGATATCATCGACGTCCTCTTTCAAGGTGCGATGTACAATCCCGAACTTGCGACAGGCCAGCTCTCGATGGTCCCCAATTGGTATGCGCGCGCGGCCGAATCCGACCGAGAGCCGATCCGCCGCCTGATGGAGGTCTACCGCTATTTGAGACGCGAAGGCGTCGCTGGACGGTGGTCCTACATGGTTCACCCGCGAATCGAAGGCGACACGGACTTCTACTACGACCAGCGTTTGAGTTACGACAAGACGAAGTCGTGCATTATTCTGAAGCATCCGGCGATTCCCAATACGATCATCTACCCCGGCAGCCTGCTTCCTGAGCACGCCTATGAGGTCAGTTTCGCGTCGAAACGCGAGACCTACACGCAAACCGGCGCAGACCTCATGGCGAGCGGCATCCTGATGAAGGATCCAACTCCCGGCGAGATCGTCTACCTCGGGTTGCCGGGGATGCCCGGCTCGGGCCGCGACGTAATCGCGCCCAGCGCGCCGGGCCAGGCCTACGTCCGCCGAGAGACGAATATCGGTCACAGCGGTGTGGGGATCTACTGGTCACCGGGGACCGATGACAATTGGGTCAGCTATTACCTCGTGCGGCGCGGCGACGCGATCATCGGCAAGGCGAGCGTCGGCGCGTATTACTTCGATCACAGCCCCGGCTGGGACGCAAACGCAGCGTACTTTGTGCGCACCGTAGACGGTGACGGCGGCGTCAGCGCCTGGACTGCGGCGCAGCCACTGTCCGGAGGGCAAGACACGTTCGCGGCACTCGGCGGACTCTTCGCGGAAACGGGTCGCGACGGGTGGAGCGCGGAAGCCTCCGCGGACGGAGTCGCATTCGCGGCCATGGCGTTTGTCCCGCCCGCAAAGTCGTCCGCCGGTGATTTCGGTGGAACGCCCAACCAACCGGGCGGGGTGGAAGGCTATTGGGAAGGGCCCGACAACGCGCGCGTGGGCCGTGGGTGGCAACAGGCGTCGCCCACGGTTGCCTGCGTGCGAACCTGGACTGCTCCGAAGGCGGGTACGGTACGCGTCGTGGGCCGTGCAATGCGCGAGTTTTACCGGCAGACGATGGGGCAAGCGCTGCGTGTTCGCATCCTCCACAACGACAAACGCGTGTGGCCGGAACAGGAATGGGCGGACGTCCCGACGAATGACCTGATTGGCGCATCGCATGACCTCACGTTCGATGCCGCCGCGGGCGATACGTTGCGCTTCGTCCTCGATCGCGGTACGTCGTCCGACACGGACATTCTCGCATGGATGCCGCGCATCATGTATGTCGCACCGGAGACGCCCAGCGACGCGAGCGTCGTGCGCATCCTTTGCGGGGCGGCGCAAGCGTACACGGACCGAACGGGGAACGTTTGGTCGGAAGATGTCTACTTCACGGGTGGCGAAGCCGTATCCAGCGCAACCCCGATACAAGGAACACTGCCCACTTCGGACGACCAGGCGCTCTATCAACCGGGCAGGCAGGGAAGCGACTTCACCTATTCGATTCCCGTGAAGCCGGGGCTGTACACGGCGCGCATCAAGCTCGCCGAGACGGAATACGACTGGTCGTTTCTACGTCCCTTCAACGTAAGCGTCAACGGACGACTCCTGCTGGAGAACTTCGACGTATGCCAAGCAGCCAGAGGACCGCGCCGTGCCTGCGACCGCGTCTTTCGCAACCTTGTGCCCAACGCGGATGGGGCGATTGAACTGCGATTTGCCGGAGGCTTCGAGCCCAGGCAGAAGACGGATCGGGCCCTCGTGCACGCCATTGAAATTGTTCCCGAGGCGAGGCCCGCGATTCGCATCGACTGCGGGTCTGAAGCGCAGTTCATCGACTGGAATAGCTACACATGGGCGCCGGATCGGGGTTTTGACGGCGGCGCGGCGATTCGGTCCGATGCACCGGCTACGCAAGCGGCACCCACGCTCTACGACCAATCCTTGTATCAAACGGCACGCGCTGGCAAGACGCTTGTCTACACCGTGCCCGTGCCGCCGGGCGTGTACACGGTCCATCTGAAATTCGCGGAACTGTGGGCGACCGAGATCGGCCAACGGCCTATGACGATTGAAGTCAACGGCCTGCGCATTCGCGAGAACTGGGACCCCGGCCAAGCGGCGGGCACGATTGGAATGGCCGCGGACATCCGCACGCAGGCCGTCACGCCGGACAGCAACGGCGCCATTTCGATTCGCATCACGGCCACTGGGGCCAACGACGCTGTCGTGCAGGGGATAGAGATTGAATAGGAAGGCGCGGTCGGGGAGCTAGACCACGGATAGCGCGGATTACGCGGATGGAGATGGTTAGGTGGCGCCTGCTTCGGCGAAGCAGGCGCGCGTAAGTAATCGCCGCCGCAGTTCACCTGAGGCCTTTGAGTTACTGGCAGTCCGCGGGTAACCTGGCGCCGCGCTCGGCGATCGCGGCGCTACCTAGACAGGCGCTGTCTTCCAAATGCGGGGCGAGAGGCTACTTGTACAAGACGCAGTCCATGAATGGCCTGACGGCTCGAACCCCATGGCGAGCCGTCAAGCCACGCGCTTTACAGGGGCGGAATATTGCCTGTCGCGTCCTTCTCTCAGGTCGGGCACAACGGGAAATCGAATTGCCCTTCGTCATCGTACGCGGTCAGGTATGTCGATGGATACGTGTATGTCGTGTAGCCTGTCTTTTGCGCCTTCAACTCGTAGCTATAGCCCGTGGCGATATTGTTGAAAGTGACCATGCCGTCAGCATTGCTCGTAGCTGATTGTGTAATGTTTGTGCCGACTCTCTTTATCGTACACGTCGCGCCTTGGATTGGCTCTTCCGTCGCGCAATGGTAGACAAAGAAGTAGATTGTGATACCGCCGCGCAACTTCGCCGCATGCCGGTCTTCCGGCAGGAGTCTTAGCCGCGCTACGACGCCTTCCGACATCACATTGGTTTCAACGACGGTCTTGCAGTACTTGGGCTTCTCCGCCGCCACGCGGTAGGCTTTGCCTGGCTTGATGGTAAGTTTGACTCTTCCCTCGGCGTTCGTGAGTTTTGTGTCGCTGGCCGTGCGCTTACCTGCGCCGAAGACCGAGACTTTCACCCTGGACAAAGGTTGCTTTGTCATGCTGTCGAGAACCACGGCAGTGAAGGCGATACCTACGGGCTTCTTGGCGCTCGCTTTTTTGGCGGCGGGCTTCTTCGTTGCTGGAGCTTTCTTCTTGGTCATGGTACTTCTCCTTGCGCGGTTTGACGCCTCATACCAAAACAGCACAAAGGGTTTGGCAGACCGTCTGCGTCCCTCTCTGCTCGACCTGCGAGGGCAGCGGCACTACACTCATTCGCGAATCTCGACGTGGTTACCGGGCGCGCCGTTCCAGAAGCGCAAATTCTCGTCCCACGATGCTGTTACGATGGTCTTCCCGTCCGGACTGAATTGTCCGCAACGCACTCTGTCCGTGTGTCCGGCGAGAACCACCAGTTCCTTGCCGGTGGAAGCGTCCCACACGCGCGTCGTGGAGTCGTCGGCTGCCGTGAGTACGCGCATTCCGTCGGGACTGAAACTCACCCAATTCACCACTCTGTCGTGACCTGCAAGCGTACACAGGACTTCCCCGTCTGCGTTGCAGATGCCGACCGTGTTGTTGTGCGAGACAATCGCGACCCGCGAACCATCCGAGTTGTAAAATGCATCCCAAAGTTGCGGGACACCCGGGAGGAGGGTGCGGAGGAGTGCGCCATCTTGCATGTCATACAACTTGGCCGTTCCTTGCCCGAACGTCACTACCAGGCGGTCGCCTTTGGGGCTGATGGCCGCCTTGATGACTGGGCCGTCGTCGCCAACGGGCATGCTGATATTGGCGCCATCTTGCCGCTTCCAGCGCAGGAGCTTCCCTGATTCGTATCCCGCCAGGATGTGCGACCCGTCCGGCGTATAGAGGGCGAAAGCTGCGCTGGCGCCATCGCCCGCGAATGTCGAGAGGATGCCTCCTGTTGTCGCGTCCCAGACCCTGATTGTCCCATCAGAAAACCCTCCCAGTATCGAGTCTCCGGTTGGGCTGTATCGAAAATACTTCAACTCTTGTTCAAAGCCTTCGATGCGGAACAGTGCATCCCCAGTTTCGATTGCGCGATTGACAATCACTCCCGCAGATGCCGTTACAAATCGCTTGGAGTCGGGACTCCAGCCGGCAAAGAAGACCTGGCCCGCGAGATCGCGGAACTCATAGATGCTGTCGTGGGTTGCCGCATCCCACACGATGGCCGAGAAGTCCTGTCCGAAAGAGAGCACGTACTTTCCATCGGGACTGTACAAGGCCTCGTTGGCGCCAAGCTTGTGCGCGTGCCGCACGACTACGGCGTCGTTGGGCGT
>JBHEKO010000379.1:0-5390 GCA_041859475.1 Candidatus Hydrogenedentales bacterium | reverse complement strand
CAAGCGCCGGCGGGCTGTTTCGCTTGACGCTTCGGCGCGAATGGCCATGTTCGGGATGGAAGACGGCATACGCCGCGTAAAGGTCCTCAACGACTCGCTCATTCCGCAAGCCAAACGGACCTATGAAACGCTCCAGAGTTCCTATGCCAGCGGAGAACCGGATGCGACGTTTCTGGATGTATTATCCAGTTCGCAAACGCTGTTGGATTTCGAATTGGAGATGGTTGCCGCCAAGCGCGACTTGAATGCCTCGGCCGCCGACCTGGAGATGATTCTCGGCGGACCCTGGGCGGACAAGGGCATGCCCGCGCCCGTCACCCCGCCAAGCTTGACATCCACTCCAACCGATACGGCCGGTCCGCTTGATCCGGCCGGCACGTCCAATTCTTCTTCAAGCCCCGATCCCAAGACCTAGATTTGAAGTGCCCCCATCACGCCCGGTACAGGCTGTGCCCGATCCCCATCGCTTGCCGGCAAGCCTCGACCGTTTCCAGGGCGACCGGCGTCACCTTTTTCGCGTTCTCGCGAAGGAAGTCTTTCACGAACTCGTCGTTGTTCGCGGGATCGTTGAAACGCTCGATAATCGGCGCATTAAACGCCGACACGTGCTCGGCAAGCGTCGTTTTCAAGGTGCCGTAGAACTTCTCGCCGCGCCGGTATTTGCCCACAAAATCGAGATAGACTTCTTTCGGCGCGAGCAAGTGCAGCATGCGGTATAACGCGCCCAGACTTGGCGACAACTGCGGGATGACCATCTCCGGCTCGTCGCTATCGCACGTCAGTGGCCCCGGATCGGTCGTCGTCTGCACACCCTTCAACTTCTTCAACACCGTCTTCGGGTCATCGAGCAAATCCAGCGTGTTGTGCTCGCTCTTCCCCATCTTCGCGCCGCCATCCAGTCCCGGTAAGCGCAGCGCATTCCGCTCCGTGGCCTTCGGAATCGTCAACGTCTCGCCGAACCGGTGGTTGAACTTCTCCGCGATGTCGATCGCCATCTCCACGTGCTGCCGCTGGTCGTCGCCGACTGGCACCTTCGTCGCGCGCACGATAAGAATATCCGCCGCCATAAGCACCGGATATCCCAACAGCCCAAAGCTCAGCGGATTCCCCTCGACCGGCTGCTCGCCGTTCGTCAGCTTGCTGACCTTGTCCTTGTAGGTCGTGCCGCGCTCCAGATGGCCAATGTTCGTCACCATCCCCAGCAACAGGCTCAACTCCGCCGTACACGGCAAATCGCTCTGCCGGTAAATCACCGACTTCACCGGATCGAGCCCGCACGCCACGTAGGTCCGCAACATGTCCAACGTCTGCCGGTAATAGTCGGTGTGCTCGGTGATTGTCGTGAGCGCGTGGTAGTCCGCGATGAAGTAATAACAGCGGTGACCTTCTTCCTGAAGTTTCAGAAAGTGGTGCACGGCGCCGAAATAGTTGCCGTAATGCAAGCGCCCTGTCGGCCGGATGCCGGAGAGTATGATTTCGTGTGGCTTGGACATGATTCACCTGTTTCTGGGACGTTGATTGAACGCGAAGAGCGATCAGAAGAGTCAGAGCATACCCCAACGGCGCGCCACCCGTCCAATTGCGTCCGCCGCGGGGCTCAGTCATCCCCCTTGAATCAAAGCCGTTTGCCCTGTACCATCACTCAACTACACCTTCTCAACTGCGCCATGGACATGCAACAAAGACAATTTTCCCTAAATGGCGCGTGGACGCTTGTACTCGATCCCGAGGACAAGGGCAAATCCGCGCGCTGGTTTGATGCCTCGGCCCGGCCCGGCGGCATGCCCGTAACCGTGCCCGCCGTCTGGGACCTCTGGGTTCCCGACTACGACGGCGTGGGCTGGTATGTCCGCACCTTCGACGCCCCCGAAGACTGGCGCGGCCTCCACGTCGCGCTCCAATTCGAAGCGGTCGATTACTATGCCGAGGTCTGGCTGAACGGCAAGCCCCTTGGCGATCACGAAGGCGGCTACACCCCCTTCGTTTTCGACGTATCCTCCGCGATCAACTTCGGGCCCAACACGCTCGTCGTCCGCGTCGTCGACCCCCACGGCAAGGACGGCTACGGCGACTTCAAACGCCGGCAGATTCCCTGCGCAAAGGAGAACGGGTACTGGAGTTTCGCCGGAATTTGGGGCGATGTCTCCCTGATCGCGCGCAATCCAATGCACATTGCCGGCGTCTACGTGCAGCCCGACATCCGCCGCAAGCGTATCACCGCCACCGTCGAGACGACCCAGCCTGCGAATGTCCGCATCGCGATTGCCGATACGCCCTGCGCGGCTTCCGGTCCGGCCGGCAAGTTCATGCTCGACTTTCCCGATCACGAACTGTGGGGCCCGGAAACCCCAAAGCTCTACACCCTCGTCTGCGATTTGCTCGACGGCGATGCCGTCATCGACACGTACACCGTCCGCTTCGGCATGCGCGAGTTCACCGTCCGTGAGAACCGCTTCTGTCTGAACAACCGCTCGTATCAGGTCAAAGGCGTCTTGCATCAACCCGACTACGCGCGTTCGCTCGCGGGACCCGAGTCGGCCGCTCTGGCGCGCAAGGAATTGCAGCTCGCCAAGGAAGCGGGCTTCAACATGATTCGCCTGCACATCAAGACGGCTCCTCGCATCACCCTCGATCTGTGCGACGAACTCGGCCTCCTCGTCTACGCGGAGCCGCCCATCGGGTGGATCGAAAAGTCCGAATGGATGAAAGAGCGCTGCGAACGCGAAGTCCGCGAAATGATCCTTCGCGACCGTAATCATCCTTCCATTGTTATCTGGGGCATGCTGAATGAGTCGGGCAACGCCGGTTACGTTACCAATGGCGGCGCTCAACTCATCAAAGAAGACTTGTGCAAGTTGGCGCGCTCGCTCGACCCGAGCCGCCTCATCATCGACGACTCCGGCGGCGTCAACGCCACCCGCGAGCCCGCACGCTTCATCCGCCCCTACCATGAAGAGTTTCAGGTCTACGACGATCTGCACATCTATCAGCGCGCCCCCGTGGACGAAGAGATCAAGCGCCATTACCTGAACAGCGGCGATCCCGATGCCCTCTATTTCCTCTCCGAGTTCGGCTTTGGCGGCATGGAAGATCTCGCGGATGTCATCGCCCAATACGGCGACCAACGCGAGAAACTAAAGGACGCGCGCTTCCTCCAAGGAATGCTCGATGCCGCTCAAACCGGGTTCGCCGAGCGCGAGCTCGACCGCATCTTCGGCAGTTTCTCGGGGTTCACCGCCGCCGCCCGCGACGTACAGTGCGATGCCGCACGCCATCAGATTGAAGTCATCCGCTCCAATCCCAAAGCTGCCGGCTACTGTTACACGCAGCTTTGCGACGCCGGCCACGAGTTTTGCGCGGGCGTGCTCGACCGCTGGCGCAGGCCAAAGCCCGTGCACCGCACGCTCAAAGCCATCCAAGCGCCGCTGCTGCCGGTAATCCAGATCGAGCGGACGAATCTCGTTCCGCGCGAATCCGTAAACGTCACGGTCACGCTCGTCAACGACGAACGCGTCGAAAGCCGCGGCGACCTCTCCCTGCAAGTCGTCGGCCCGACCAACCAGGTCCTCTGGAAGAAGCGCCGCGCGATCACCATCGGACGCGGCCACAAGGAAGTCTGGTCGGGATCGATAGCCGCCTCGGGCTCCACGGGAACGCACCGGTTCGTCGTGCGAATCGTGCAGGGCGCCCGCATCCTTTGCCAAAACGATATTGACCTCCACGTGGTCGATCCCGTCTCGGCCAGCGACGTCCCCGTTCACGTGATCGACCCGCACCGCGAATGGCGCGACGCCTGTTCCGCCCTCGCGAAGTCCGGCCACCCACGCTCGGCGATCCACGTGATTCCGCCCATTGCCAATACGATTCGCGCATATCCCGAAGCCGAACTAATGAGTGTGCTCGCCGAAGTCCGCGAAGGCGCCGTCGCCATCATGTTTTCGCCGCCCGACGATTGGAACGATCTCGCCGAGCACATCGACCCAGCCCTGCTCGCCACGAGCAAAGACGCCGTCGGCGCGTTCCTCGGCATCTACCACTACGTCAAGCTGCATCCCATCTTCGAGGGCTTGCCGGTTCGATGCCTGATGCGCCAACCCTACCGCAACGTCGTTCCCGCGAAGACCTTCGTGGAAACCAGCGACGAGGACATTTGCGGCACGTTCGATACCGCCCCCATCGCCGCGGGCCACTACATGATCGGCGAGACGAAATGGTGGGGGAGCGACATTCTGATCCGGCGTTATGGCAGCGGCCGTATCGTGTTCACGCACCTGCGCGTCCTCGAAAACCTCGGCAAAGACCCCGTCGCCGACCGCATCTTCGTGAACCTGCTCCAACACTTCTCGCGCCGGTCCGTTCCCGCGGAGGAACCATCCGCGCTATCCACGCCCGCGTTGGATTGGCTCAAACGCGAGCGCGCCGAACGCATCCGTCAATGGATGGTCCTGGGCATGTTCCCCAACTGGGGCGACCAAGGCCATGTCGCAGCCTATCAACCCGAACACGCGATCGACTTCACCGCCACCTACCAGGGATGGTACAAACCCATTCGCTGGAAACGCTGGTATTCACGCACCGAAGACAAGCACATCGTCAACCTGCAAGACGCCTTCTCGCCGGTGTACCAATACTACCCGCGCTTCGACCACGGCACGGGCTACGCCTACGCAGAATTCAATGCATCCGCGCGTGGTCTGGTAGAACTGACCTTGCAGCTTCAGGATGCGACGAAGGTCTGGCTCAACGGCACGCTCGTCTACGAAAGCCTCGAACACCTGCCTCACAAGACCCTGAACGAATACCAAGTCCCCGCGACGGCCCGCCAAGGCCGCAACACGATTCTGGTAAAGGTCTCGAAGATCCCCGGCGAGTTCCGCTTCGGCCTCGATATCGCCCCCACTGCGCGAGACCCAGTGACTATCAAGTGGTGGAGATAGACCCCTCACAGACGCGAGAGCTAAGGTCTGAAATCTCAAATCCGAAATTTGAGATCTGAGATCTGAGATCTGAAATTTGAGATTTGAGATCCCGCCCCCATGCCCCAGGCGGCTCGCAAGTCCCATGAACCCTCTGGTTCCCTTGGTTCTTTTGGCCCATTAGGTCCTTCCCTCCCCCAAAAAAAGGAAACGGGCCGCAGACGCATCTGCGACCCGCCATTTCTCATCTCTTATGGAGGTTCGGCGGCACTGCGAGATTATGCATCCCGCAACATACCACTACTGCCTATTCCGGTAACCCAGCCTGCCTAAGCAGACCTACAGGTTACTAGACGAGAAAAGGGCAGTGGAACCCCGTTCGTGAGGCCCGAAGGTCTTAGATATCCCGGATGTCGGGAATCTCGAACTTCGTGAACGCCCCCAGCAGCGTCGGCACTTCACCGATGACCGGGG
>JBHEKO010000369.1:0-19366 GCA_041859475.1 Candidatus Hydrogenedentales bacterium | reverse complement strand
ATTGCGCATGTCAACGTGACGTTTGCCGGCTACATCGGCTGCAATACGGGCATGAACGCGGCGGGCATCGCGCTGGCCGAGATGGGGGATTCCCCCGATCGCGACAAGCCGTATGACGTCAACGGCTATCACTTCACGATGTTCTTCCGCGATATGCTCTACGACGGCAAGGGCATGGATCAGGTCCTCGACACCCTGCGGAACACAAAGCGGATCAAGAAGTATCACTACGTTATCGGCAGCGGCAAGGAAAAGCGAGCCGTGAAGATTAAAGCCCATGCGCCAGACCTGGTGATATGGGAACAGAACGATCCGAAAGACGAATTCGCTCCGAATGTGATGGAGAATTGCGTCTACAACGACGAAGGACGCGGCGCCTTCCCCTTGATGAAGGCACAGTTCGGCAAACTAACCGGCGAATCCATTATGGAGATCGCCAAGTCCATCCCAATTAAAGGCGACAATGTGCTCGATGTGGTCTATAACGCCACGGCCTTTGAACTGTGGATCACCTACGCCGAAGGCGAAACCGAAGCGTACACGTTGCCCGCGACCCACGTGGACCTGAAGAAGTATCTCGATTTTGCGAATCCGCCGACGCCCCCGATCGCAAAGACCGACGGGAAGACGGTCGAGGGTAGCGCGGATGGTGCGCCACAAAAAGAAAAAGGCGACGCAACGTTCGGCGGCTTCACCAAGGAAAAGTGATTCCTTTGCCTATCTCTTGGAGGCGTTGGCGGCGTCCAGCAGCCTGCTGCTGAATCGCTTGCCGGGACCGGATGAGTATTTCCGGGTCCAGCCTGCCCCGACCGAAGGCTGGAAGCCCGAACCGAAACAGGATTTGCAGATTTGCACAAGACTGCCTCTCCATATTGACCAATCTAGATTGATGGACTAAACTAAGTCTAGTCGACAGGAGGGAGCTGAGTCATGAAGAGTACCAACATCCATGAAGCCAAGACGCATTTGTCCCGGCTGGTCGACCGTGCAGCGGCGGGCGAGGAGATTATCATCGCCAAGGCGGGCAAGCCCATGGCCAAGCTCGTGCCTTATCGAGAAGTCGTCGGCCCGCGCCAACCCGGCTGTTGGCGCGGCAAGGTCGAGATTCGCGATGATTTCGACGCATTGCCCGACGACGTCGCTTCCGCTTTTCGCGGTGAACGGCCGTGAATCTACTTCTCGACACGCATGCCCTGTTATGGTGGCTGGCAGATGACGCAGGCTTGTCCCATGAAGCACGCGCATCCATCAGCGATCCCAACCATATTGTCTATGTGAGCGCGGTCACCGCGTGGGAGATATCGATAAAGCGCGCCTTGGGCAAACTCAATGCGCCCAGCGACCTCGCCGCCGCCGTATCCGCCAGTGGGTTCCAGGAACTGCCGGTCACGATTGCTCACGCCTTGGCCGCGGGCCAACTGCCCAACATCCACAGCGATCCATTCGACAGAATGCTGGTAGCGCAGGCAACGCTCGAAAACCTAACGCTGGTTACCCGTGACGAGAGAATCGCCAGCTATCAGATACCGATTATCAAGGCTTGAGCACAGGAACAAGTTGGATACTGCGTCCATCCTGCCCCGGTCCGCCAAACCCGGTCGAACGCCCATCCCGGACGAAGTCAAATAACTAATCCGGACGAAGTCATCGATGAACCCCAGTCTGGGGTCACCCGCCATCCGCCTCTCCAGACCGAGGACGGGCCCCCGCCGCAGTGTGGTCGAGGGGCCGTTCAGCATTGAGTCCGCCGTTTGTATACGGCGACTACTTCTTCCGCAAGGCGCCAAGCGCGATCAGGGTCGCGGCCGTGAGCGCGAGCGCGCCCGCGCCCATCACCGGAACCGATTCGGGCGGGAACGACTCGTTGGATTGAGGGTCGGTACCGGCGTTGTACTCATCAAGGTTGGAGTAGGTGTCCATGTCAGGGTCGCCGCTGGCGCCATCGTCGCCGGTAGCGCTGTTCGGGTTTAGACCGTGGCCGACTTCCCACCCGTCCGGCAAGAGGTCATCATCGGAGTCGGAATCCATCGGGTCGGTCAATCTCTGGTTCACTTCTTCGCCGTCGGTCAAGCCATCGCCGTCCGAATCCGGATTGTCCGGGTGTGTACCCAACGCGATTTCCTCGACCCCCGTCAACCCGTCGCCGTCCGTGTCTGTGTTTCCGTGCGTGGGCATCAGGCCTTCTTCGGCAAACCAATAGAGCAACCACTCCGGACGTTCGACGGCCCATGTGTCGCGGATAAAGGTGTTCATGGGTTGCTGCAGCAGGACGTTGTTCACTTCGTTGTACAAGGCGTCATACTTCGCCTGCACATTCGCTCTACCCAGAACTCCACCCGGACCAAGCAATGCCGTGGCGCGCGCCTCCCATGCCGCCCTGAAGGTCTCATTCGCACGCAGAGCCTGATACAGCTTGGCGATCGGGGAGTTGTCCCGGTTCGTGTCCGGCGCCCGCAGAAAGGTCCACCCATCGGTCAGGTGGAAAGGATTGTCCGCATAGGATTCCACGGTGAAATCTTCCGCGGAGTCGGACTTAGCGTAGTAGCTCATTTCCATATCCCACACGTAGAAGCGCCACCGGCTCAAGTTCGGATTGCTGCTGCGTTCGCGGGCCATGTACCAGTTGTTTCGAGGCCAATCGAAATTCGCGCCATAGCATTCGATGATGAGATAGTCGATGAAGTTGTCGACATCCATCATCGTTGCAATTGTCGCGTAGTTGGCTGGATTGGACAGGTCGTTGTTCTGCGCGTAGTCGTTCAGCGCGAACCATGCATCCCAGTCGCCTTCCACCAGCTCGCGGCGATCGTTTTCCGCTTCATCCGTGCCCTTGACAACGTCCCAACCTGAAGTGCTTCCATGAACACTCTGGAAGAAGTCTTCGGTGTAGTTTTCGACGGGATTGTAATAGCCTTTGAAGTAACCGTTCAGGTAAAAATGCACGAACGTGCCTTTGCTCGTCACATTGCCCATTTGGGCTATCAAACGACGGCTGATTTCGTCTTTGATAAATGGATTGTAGGGATCGTCCGTCCCCGCGCGCATGACAATGTGCTTCAAGCTGGTCAGGTTGGAATTGGGAATCAAGGGATAGGCCAAACGCGAATTGCCGTATTCGTCCCGGAAATAGTAGCGGAACGAAATCTTGTACCGGTAATCATTCCAGGGCTCGGTGATGGTTGGGGCAATCAGGTAACCTTCCCGGCGCCCCTTGCTCCCGTGCACGCGAATGCCGCAATCCTCTTGGAAACCGATTCGCTCGGGCGAAGCCTGTGCGCCGGAAGGATCGAAGTACTCCATGGAGATTCTGCGTTCCCATTCATCGCCATGCTGTGTAAACGAATTGAAACTGCCATCGATGACCATGATGCCATCCGGCGCCCAGAGGTCTTTTTGCGGATCGCCTACGACGCATAGCGCAGGCAAGCTCTTTTCTTTTTCGCTCGCGCCGATGATGTACGTCGCGGTAATGACCTTCGACCCGAGGTACCCCGGTTCGTAGGCGATCGCTCGAATCGCCTTATTCGCGCTGACCGGGATTGGCGCAGTATACAACGTGCCACTAGACTGATTCGGCAGCGAACCATCTTCCGTGTAATAAATGGATGCGCCAGGTTCTGTCGTCGTGAGAGTAAGGTCAAAAGATGAATCATAGTGGCCATGGTCATGGCTCAATGTCGGCGGGGTTGTTTGATCGGCTTGTGCGGTGTCGTAGGCATTTGGTGCACCCGGAGTAGGCGTTGACATGAACCCATGCACTTCCGGCTCCGGAAGCCCCGTATCGAGGCCGACCAATCCGTAGGAAACGTTCGTGCGTTGTTCGCGTGCGGGATAGGCGCTTGCCACAATTGGGATGGACGGGTTCTGCACAAGGGCGACGTACTCGCCGTCCGCATCCAACTTGAAATTTGTATGCAACTCACCGGGCACGGTCGTTAGATTCTTGTCTGAGGCGAAAACGACGAGAAAGCCACCCGCCGCGATTGTTACGTTTGGCAGGGGCCACTTGTTCGGATTCAGTTCGTCGTCGGTCAGTGCCCACCCCGCGAGCGACACCGGATCGTCCGTCGCGTTGTACAGTTCAATCCAGTCCGAATACTTCCCAAATTGGTCCTGCAGACCAGTGCTGTTAGAAGCGAGATACTCATTAATGATGACGGGTGCGCCCGGCCCCAACACGATGACATATCCGGCCTTGCTCTCGGTCACGCTGTCTGATGCGGTAATCGCCGTCAACGACACCGTGAACTGTCCCGGCGCGCCATATACATGAGTCGGCGACTCATCTGTACTCGTTCCGCCATCGCCAAAGTCCCAATCCCAGCCAAGAACGGGTTCCACGCCCGCCACGGTCCCATTGGAACACGTCAGCGTTTCGCCTTGGCGGATGACCCGGTGCGATACGTTGAAATCTACGTCCTGAGCTTCCAGTTGAAATGCCAAGGCCACCGGAAACAGGAACGGAATGAGCCAACGAAAGACTCGACGACTATCGGAGTAAGCTGCTCTTCCCGAGGGGCTACCGGAATGTGCATTGCCGCAACGCCCTATGAAGTCACATTTTGACCCAAGCATGCAGATTGTCTCCAAGGCTTCTGCCCGCGAACCGAAAACGCACCTTTCAAGTCCATAGTCATCTAGGCTAATAAAGAGTTCCAGTCAAAAGCGTAGCACGACTGCCGCGAAATTCAAAGGGATTGGATTTCTCGAGGCTTACCACACAATTCCCTGTAGCCGAGGCTGCCGCCGGGAGAGGTGTGGTTCTGGGGACGCCGCTGGGATTTTGCACGCGACCGCGACACGCGCCGAGTGGCTCGAATGAGTACGAATTGGCCCCAAATCCCAGGAATATGCAGGCAATGGACGACTTGAAGGGGCGGTGGATCGCCTGTCAACCAGGAGAGGGCTACAAAAGAAATGAGGCCTACGAATCCGTGAGCCTCTTTTCCTACATATTGGTAGCGGGGGTAGGATTCGAACCTGCGACCTTTGGGTTATGAGAGTCTTAACCAAATCCGCCATAAGTGCTTGCAAAATATATAACTTACGGCAACTGAGCGAGATGCGCTCGCTCCTCACCACATGTCCATGTTTACCATTTTCACCATGGTTGTCAGTTCGCAAGTAACAAAATAAGCATCACTCGTGCGCGCGAGATTTCGTCCGAGAACGTCAGGTTCAGTAGGCACACTAAGGGCCGATTTTGAATGTGAGCCATCACGCCTGGTTGAAACGCTACTTACGCTTCATCCTCTATAAACTCGACAAATCTCTGCACGCCGTCAAGAATGAAGTGTAACATAGAGTTGATGCATCATAACGCTGTCAAAGCCGAATGTGTCTGTACGAGTGACTCCACATGGGTCATGGTAGACGAATGGGACGGAAGAATTGAACACTCGTGAACTTAAGACTCTTGTCGCTGCTGGTGAGGCCGAACGACTTGAACTGAAGCGATCCACCGGCCAGCGAACCGAGGCTGCCAAGACCGTTTGCGCCATGCTCAACGGTTTGGGCGGCTACGTCATGTTTGGAGTCACGGACCAGCGCGAAATCGTGGGTCAACAGGTCACCGAGACGCGGAGTCAATCCTTCGTGGCCTGGAGCTCATTCGCGAAAACAAGCTGCTTAACGCGGCCGTCGCCCTGTATGGAAAGAGTGACAGACTCAAGACGCTCTATCCGCAATTCAGCCTCAGGCTCGCCCGCTTTCGCGGTCTGAATCGGCTTGCCGACTTCTTGGACAACCGGCAGTACTGGGGACACGCATTCTCGCTTTTGCGCCGGGCTCAGACCTTTCTCATGGATCACGTGCCAATTGCGGGAAGGGTCGTTTCCGGCAAGATGGTCCGTGAGGATCAGCCACTTTATCCGCCCAGGGCCACCCGCGAGGCGCTCGCGAACGCGCTGTGCCACCGCGACTACACTATTCCTGGCGGCGCTGTTGCCGTGGCCATGTACGATGACCATCTTGAGATAACCAACCCCGGCGCGCTTCATTTTGGAATCACGCCAGAGAAGTTGAAAGTTCCTCACGAGTCAAGGCCGTGGAATCCAATCATCGCGAATGTGTTTTATAGGGCTGGTATTATCGAGCGTTGGGGAAGTGGAACGCTCAACGTTGTCGACTGGTGTACCGAGAATGGTAATCACGCGCCAGAATGGCAAGAGCTGGCTGGCTCCGTATTCGTGACATTTCGTCCGGCAAAGCCGCTGACCGAGATCCGAAAGACGAGCGAAGTCCGATCCGTCCCAGTTACCAAGTTGGGACTAAGTCGGGACCAAGTTGTCGTCTTGCGGCAAGTCACTGTGCATTCAGGGGTTGCAGAACTATTGGCTTCGTCTGGACGAACAAATAGGACCAAGTTTAGGGACCAAGTACTAAGACCTCTCCTGGAAGCCGGGCTCGTCGAAATGACGATCCCAAACAAGCCACGGAGCAGTAGGCAGCAATATCGATTGACCGAAGCAGGAAAGAAGTGCTTGGACAACCTCGACAATGACTGAGCGTGCAACGGAGAATACTTCGCTCCAGAGTCACCTCTTGTGGCACGGTTCATGATGTCTTGATTCGTCTGCTGAACCACGAAAGCCTAACCGGAGTAGCATGCCCCAAAGCGACGATCAACTCCGCAGGGAACTTGCGGAGACGAAGGAAGAAAACTACCGCCTTCAAAATGAGAATGCGCGGCTAAGGGCCATACTTGCCAGCTTCAACCTGAAGACAGGTAGAGCCGTTGAATCGCCGATTTCCAATTTGGATCCTGTGCCGGAAGAGCCGCCTATGCCACCCGTGCGTCCGCGCGACAAACAAGCGGTAGCGGCCGAGCGTATTCAGCTTTTTCGCACACTCTTCCGTGGCCGGGAAGATATCTACGCCGTAAGGTGGGAGAGTAAAAAGGGGAAGTCAGGCTATTCTCCAGCCTGCGCGCACGAGTGGGACCCGGTGATCTGCAAGAAGCCTAGTGGACGGTGCACGAATTGCAGCTATTTACCGCTTACGGACGATGTCGTTCGCGCTCACCTTCTGGGAGAGAAGACGCTCGGCATCTATCCATTGTCAAAGGATGAGACGTGCTGGTTTCTTGCTGCTGACTTTGACAAGGAAGGCTGGCGCGAGGACGCTCGGGCGTTCCTCGAAGCCGCCCGGTGCCTTGGAGTGCCCGTGTATCTCGAGCGTTCACGTTCCGGTAGCGGCGCGCATGCGTGGATCTTCTTCGAACAAGCCCTGCCTGCATCAATGGCGCGTAAACTCGGAAGTACGATCTTAACTGCCGCGATGGAAAAGCGCCATCAGGTCGGTCTGAGTTCCTACGACCGGCTGTTTCCCAACCAAGACACGAATAAGATTGGAGTGAATAACTCTCTATGCGTATTTAACGCTCAGCATTCGGCTCCAACAACCATTGCTTTTCAGATCGCAGTTCGTCAAGCCAACCAGGCAAATTCCCTATCCCCGCGTTGCAGTGCTGGTGAGCGGTGACCAGTATGTCGCAGGTCAAAGTCAGGGTAAGTTCAGCGAGCGGGTAGTCGGCTTCGTATATTTTGGAAAGCTTATCGTAGCCCCCAAATCTCTCCGGAGCGGAGAATGGAGATGGGTGTGCCACACTATCCCGAAATGGTTTCAGCACACCAAACATGGCGTCCACGATCTGTAGGTATTTCTTCCCGCAAGGCTCGCCAGCAATTAGCTCCGGAAATCCCTCGACCTTCTTGCGAAGGGAGCCTTCCTCGCCAGCCAGGAATTTGCGCTTACGTTCAGACAACGCGGACGAATCACCATTGGTCTGAAGGAATTCCCATCCAATGCCGTTAAAGTATGCTTCGAGTAAAGCATGGCTTGAGATAAGTGAGGCCCTCACAGCGGCAAGGAGCTTCCGTCGCATGGCTGCAATCCCCTTCTGCTGCATCCGAATAATGGACTGTGGCCGGCTGTTCATTCCCTTCAATTCATCGCTTGCTTCTCTCGCCCAGAGAACGTGCTGGCGTAGGTCCTTTGAGAGATGATCTTCAGCGAACTCAAACTGCAACCCCCAAAGCGTGAACGATACAGTCGCGTGTCCCGGGCACCCTCGCTTCGCATCCTCACGGATAGAAGCATAGCGTTTCTCGAAATCAGTAAGCGGAAGTCTCAAGCCATACGGCGGCTTGACTTCATCGTACAGCGCGGCGAGCTTTCTGGGCGTCATGCCGACAAAGTTGCTCCTGCAGAACTTGACGATCTCCTGTTTCATTCGCGTTTTGACGTCGCAGGCACCAGATTTCAGTTGTCTCCGGGGAAGCGCTGTCAGGTCAACGTGCCCATCTCGTTCGTACTCCTTCCACGCCTTGTATTCACCCAACATAAGGCGGCCAGCCGCGGCGGCGCGATTAGCCTCGCTGATCATTTGTGCGTCTTTGTCACGGCCCCGCATAACGAGAGTCCTCAAGTGAGACTGGTTTCTGGATTCCCACAGCCCTCATTATAGCAAGTACGTTGGATAGGAATCCGACCTCTCCATCCTCGATACGCTGTTTTTGCTATGCCCATTTCCTGGCGCGGCACGCTGGAACAATACGTCGGGCGCATGCACCGTTTGCACGAAGGAAAGTGCGAAGTGCGTGTTTACGACTACGTGGACAACAACGTGCCGATGCTTGCCCGCATGTACGAGAAGCGGCTTCGGGGCTATCGGGCTATGGGGTACTCGGTTCTGGAACCGGGTGAGCAAGCGTTATTAAGCGGTCCGCCAAGATGTCCGGAAGACACCGTCATCCACGCTTCCGATTAGAAAACGTCTACGATCAATTATGCATGGTCTGGCGCCGCCAGCAGCCACTCGTACGCAGGTTGCACGATTACATCTGTGTCGCGCAGATGCACGAGGGCATCCCGATCGAGGACGAGCAGCCGCGCGGCGGCGTGCCGATGCTGTCTTGCGGCTGCTTGAAGCGCCCGTAGCTCGCGTGAACGTGTTTCCGGCGCCGACAAATCGGCGCAGACCTGTATCAATTCCTGTCCACCCGCTGGGTAGCGCGCAAGAAAATCGACCTCAAAGCCTTCCTCGGTCTTCACGTAGGCAGACTCAGCGCTGCGGCGTTCCAACTCGTTTAGCACGGCGGTCTCGAGCGCATGCCCTACGTTGGTGCGCCCGCTCGAATTGAAAGCACGGATGAACCCCGGATCCGCCGGGTACAGCTTACGAGGGTTGGAGTTGCGTTTGCGCTCGGATTCGGTGGCCAGGGAGACTGCGGTAAACAGAAACGCGTCCATCAAGTAACTCAGCAGTGCATGAACGACGTCTTTGGAGACACCATGCCCCTGCGACTTCAGATCTTGGTGCAATCGGTGCGCGCTGAAACTACCAGCAGGATTTCGTAGGCAAAATCGCATGAGCCAGCGCAGTGCTGCCGCCTGCGAAACTTCGTAACGTTCAATGACATCGCGGAACAAAACGGTGTCGACATATCCCTGCAACAACTCGATGCGCGAGACTGGCGGTAGCCCTTGAGTCTCTGGAAATCCGCCTTCGACCAGAAATTCGCGGAACCGTTTCTCCACGAGCGAACGCTCCGGCGCAGTCCAGCGCCGTGGCTCCTTAGTAGGTTCTTCGCCACGGTGACGGAGAAATTCACGAAAGCTGAACGGCCGGATGACGGTCGCCAAGCCGCGCCCGCGCAACGAGGTGTGCACTTCCCGCGAGAGCATGCGCGCAGACGATCCCGAAACCACGATCTCGGCTTTCTCGGTATCCATGACGCGGCGGACAAACCGCTCCCATCCAGGCACGAGTTGAATCTCGTCCAGATACCAATACGTGGCTTTCTCGCTGCGCAGAGCAGGGTAGCGACGATAGTACTCTTCAAGAAGGAAGTCCAGTTGGTTGAGCTCGATTCCTGCAAGACGATCATCGTCGAAGCTCAGGTACACGGCGCGCTCCGGCGGCATGGAAAGTCGCTGCTCGGCTTGCAACTGCCGTAAAAACGTCGTCTTGCCGGCTCTACGCATGCCTATGACTGCGTGAACTTTCCCGCGTACCGCGGGAAGTGCCGCGTCCCGTCGGGTTAAAGTTGGCGGAATATCCTCCGAACACGCGCCGCTGAGTTTTTCGTAGAGTATAGGATGAAGGTTCATGCAGACATTATTACGCAAAGGTGTCCTTTTTTCAAGGACGCATAGTCATGCATCTGTCCGAAGGACAGAACCACATCGGGAAGGATACGTTGGGTTCGTCACCCAACAAGCCAGTTCGATACCATCGACTTCTACTTCAAGGCTATGCACGTCGCGGGACATTCCCATCGTCGTGGGGCTGAGACTCAACCGCTCCGGAGCGCGCATAGTCGGAGAAGTGGCCACAAAGCAATCTCTAACTCTGTCGAGGCATTCTACCCGTACGGTGTCCCTATGCACCAAATGCAGCACAGTGAGTATATCGCCAATTTCGAATCGTATCGCTGGCGGGTCCTCTCTTCAGGCGGCAGGATGTGCGGAAGCGATTCACAAGTATCACTTTAAGAATCACACCGGCCATTTGGGCATAAAAAAAGGACTTACGTTACCGTAAGTCCTTGATTTGTAATGGTAGCGGGGGTAGGATTCGAACCTACGACCTTTGGGTTATGAGCGAAGCATGGGATTATTCATAACCCATTGAAATCATTGTAACTTACAGAGTCCCAATCGCTTTCAGCCTTCGGGCTCTGTGCCACATGTTGCGCATGTACAACATGTCTTTCAATTTCTACGGTACAGTTTACGGTACACCTTGGTAGTGAGCAAACCGGCAACTCCGGTCGGTTTGTTCTCGAGTCCCTGTGTATCCGCGAATTGGATCTTGGTGACTAGAATACACAGGACGCCGATTTCGAGTACAAGATGCCACGCCAAGCCGAAATGCAACTTGCGCTTCATCCGATATCGATTTGACAAGTCTCTGCATGCAGCCACGAGTGAAATGCGATCTGGAGTTGATGCATCATGAGGCTGAGTAGAGGCCGCAGGGTTTTGCACGAATGACTCCAGGGGGCTCGCGGCAGGCGCGCAGAGGGGGGAAGTGTAGCACCGAACGCTTCGAACGGAAACGATTTACCGGACAGCAAACCGAAGCTGCCAAGTTTTGCCATGAGCGAATCCTTGTGGGGTTCCCGCTCAAAGGGCTGGTGTGGGTTCTTGCGCCTGTAATCTCACGACAGCCACAATTGGAAAGGCACATGTAAGTATGGAAACAAATAACCTTACGCGTACTGAGTTCCTTCACCTGTCTTCTGCGGCTTTGCTTTGGGGTTTTGCCGCTTCGTCCGAGGGTGCTGTGGAACGCGCGCAGCCCGCGGGGCAAACGCCAAACGTGTTGTTTATCAATACGGACCAGCAACGAACGGATACCCTTCGGTGCTATGGAAACAGCCGTGTCCAAACGCCGCACCTGGATTCACTGGCCGCGCGCGGCACGTTTTTCACATCGTGCTACGTGACGCAGCCGGTATGTTCCCCCTGCCGATCCAGTATGGTGACCGGTCTATTTCCGAATGCGACGAGCGTGATCGAAAACAACATCCCGCTCCCCCAGACTCTATTTGCGTGGCCGCGTGCCTTACACGATGCCGGTTACCGGACCGCCTATATAGGCAAGTGGCACCTCGGTGTGGAACCCGTTCCGGATTACTTTGACGTATGGCGTGGATACCATACGGGATGGAACCATTTCATCGACGAAGAGCCTTTCTATGCGGCTCCAGGAGAATCGGACAGTGAGTTTCGTGCGCGGATAGCGGCGAATCCACCCGCCGTAGTGGAAAAGGACAGCGCGATTGGCCGGTACAGGCCCGATGTGGAAACCGACGAGACACTGGAATTTATCAGCGAAAACCAAAGCCGTCCTTTTGCATGCTGGCTCTCGTTCTATCCGCCTCACACCACCAAAGAGGCGCCGGAGGAAAATATCGCCTTGTACCGGGGCCGCATAGAACCGGAGGAGCAGGCGATTTACCACGCGATGGTGAATCGACTGGACTGGAACATTGGCCGGATACTCACGCGCCTCGATGAGTTGGGTCTACGCGAAAAAACATTAATCGTTTTTACGTCCGACCACGGTGAGAACTTCCCGTATCGCTGGAACGACCACCACAAACGCCTATGCTATGATCAATCGGCCAATGTTCCACTCTTGATAAGTATGCCGGGAACTGTTCAGCAGGGTGGACGAATTTCTTCGGTGGTCAGCATCGCCGATCTATGCCCTACGATTTTGGACATCTGTGGTCTTGAGGTAAGAAATGGTTTCCACGGAGAAAGCATGAAATCGTTGCTGACCGGAGACGCCTCCGGGTGGCGTGACGATGCGTTCATCCAGAATCTTCCTTATAAAGCTTCGGAAAACGAGGGTGCCGGTGAGGAAAAGCCTGATAAAGATCCAAATATGCGGGAGCGTTGCCTCGTCACTCGAGAATGGAAATTCATCCTGAACACATCCCGGCCGCCTGAACTGTATGACCGTCGAAGCGCTGAGCCAGATACCCATAATGTGTTCGGGGTGGCGGAAACGAAAGACACGGCGCGCCTGCTCGCGAAACGCATGCGTGAATGGGCGGAGAAAACCGGAGACAACGTGACACAGCAGCTCTTGGATCAGTGGCAAGCGCAATGGCTGTAGGCAGGACCTCGCGCTCGCAGCCGTCCCGATTTGTCCTGCACACCGGCACCTGAAGCCTTGGAGTGAAACACCATGCGGAGACGAACGTTCTTGAAAACCAGCGGCGTCGGGGCCCTGTCGCTGCTTGCCGGATCTCGCAGCGATGCCGCGGAATCTCAGTCACGACCAAATATCGTATGGATAATCGCCGAGGACATGTCGTGTCATTTCGGATATCAAGGCGAGCCGCTGGCCAAGACACCGCATGTGGACCGGCTCGCACGCGAAGGCGCCGTATTCGATTCGGCCTATACCTCCTGCCCGGTGTGTTCTCCCAGCCGTTCGGCCCTAATTACGGGCATGTATCAGACAACGATCGGGGCGCAAAACCACCGCAGTTTCCGGGGCGCGATCAAGCACGAACTACCCGCGCCCGTGCGCCCCATCCCCGAGTATTTCAAGGCCGCGGGCTATTACGTCTGCAACGGCTCAAAGTCAGAGGCCAAGGAGCCGGGCAAGACCGACTACAATTTCGAATATCCCTCGGAATTCTACGATGGCGCCGATTACAGTGGCGCTGCGCCGGACCAGCCGATTTTCATGCAGTTTCAATTGCAGGGTGGCAAATTCCGGAGAGCGAAAGTGGAGCATGAGGTGTCGCCGGACACCGTTGTGTTGCCACCGTATTATCCGGACGATCCCGTCATGCGCGAGGACTGGGCGCGGTACCTAAATTCCGTGATGTACGTCGACCAGGAGGTCGGCAAGATCATGGCGCGACTCGAAGCCGATGGCCGCGCGAAAAATACAGTCGTCTTTTTTACCACCGACCACGGGATCAGCCATGCAAGGGGAAAGCAGTTTCTTTACGAAGAGGGAACGCATGTCCCCCTAATTGTATGGTCGCCTGACCGTATTCCCGCGGGGACAAAACGCGGCGCGCTCGTATCGCAAATGGACATCGTCGCGACCTCCCTGTACTTTGCGGGCATATCCGTTCCAAGTTACATGGAAAGCCGTTCGTTGTTCGGACCGGGCGCTCAGCCTCGCGAGTATGTCATCTCGGCGCGCGACCGATGCGACGAAACGATCGATCGGCTACGCAGCGTTCGCAAAGGTACATTCACCTATATCCGAAATTTCTATCCGGATCGTCCGCATATGCAACCCAACGCGTACAAAGACGCCAAACCGATCGTGATCCGATTGCGTGAACTGTATGCGCAGGGCAAGCTAGCCGGTCACCCGGCGGAACATCTCTTTAGAGTGCCGCGCCCGAAAGAAGAGCTTTACGATCGCAAGACTGATCCGTGGGAGCTGAAAAATCTGGCCGAGGACCCGGCACACGCTCAAACGCTCGCGGAATTGCGCGGAATTCTTGACACGTGGATTCGCGAGACAAACGATCAGGGACAAACGCCGGAATCCGAAGCAGTCTACGATGCCGATATGGCGGTGTATATTGGATCTCGCCAAGACGAGATGGATTACATACAGACGATGCAAAGAAACATCAAGCAGATGAAAGCATGGACCAAGGAAGGGAAATGATGCTTGCCCCGCTCATCTTCTCAACGGTGTTTGCGATTCGGCGTCTGCAAACGTTTTGACGTCGGGTGTATCGGTGGGACTAAAGTGTCGAAAGCTCGAATACGGTATCGGAGTTAAGGTTCCGCCCGAACGTTAACGCGATCTCTGGCAGCCCATTGGCTGAACGAAAAGTAGGTTAAGATGAACAGACGACATTTTATGCAAACGGCGGCGGCTATGCTGGGCGTTTCCGCCATGAATTCCATGGCCGCGGCGGAAGAGCAACCGGCAGACGCACGTCCCAACATTATCTTCATCATGGCGGACGATCTGGGCTATTCCGACTTGGGCTGCTACGGCCAAAGGCGAATTCAGACGCCTAATATTGACCGGCTGGCGGCGGAGGGGACGCGCTTCACCCAGTGCTATGCGGGCGCGCCAGTCTGTGCGCCGAGCAGGTGTGTCCTCATGACGGGGCTGCATACGGGCCACACTACCATCCGCGGCAACAAGGGGCAGAACGCCCCAAGTCACGACGGCGAGGAAAACCGCATCCCTCTCAAAGGCGACGATGTAACGGTGGCGACTCTCTTGAAACAAGTTGGATATGTTACAGGCATAACCGGAAAGTGGGGGCTGGGCGAGCCTGGCTCGACTGGACTTCCCAACGACCACGGGTTCGATGAGTGGTTTGGTTATCTTAATCAAAGCCACGCGGCTGATTACTACACCGATTATCTTTGGCGAAACAAAGAACGGAAAACCATAGAAGGAAACCTGAACGGCCAACGTGCCGTCTACTCCGCCGATTTGTTTTCGGAATTCAGTCTGGATTTCATCCGGAAGAACCAGGCGAATCCCTTCTTCCTGTATTTCGCCACAACGATTCCCCACAAGAATTTTGAAGCCCCGGATCTGGGACCCTATGCGGACGAACCTTGGCCTGAAGAGGCCAAGACGTTCGCAGCCATGGTCACTCGGCTGGACATGCACGTCGGAAAGATACTGTCGCTCCTCAACGAACTCGATTTGGACCGAAAGACGGTTATCTTTTTCACTTCCGACAACGGATCGGCCGAGGGCTGGGAAGGCACCTTTGACAGTTGCGGTCCGTTGCGCGATACGAAGTATTCTCTGTACGAAGGCGGTATTCGTTGTCCCATGATTGTGCGCTGGCCTGGCAAGGTGCCCGCTGGCGCCACAAGCGATGCGGTCTGGTACTTTGCCGACGTTCTGCCGACCCTGTCAAAACTGACAAACGCGAAAGTGCCGGTACGCGTCGATGGAACCGACGTTACGGCCGCACTTCTCGGCAGCGCGAAAGAGATGCCCGAGCGTTTCCTGTACTGGGAAGTACCCCAGGGCGATTCCAAGCCGCTCCGCCAGGCGGTCCGATGGAAGAATTGGAAAGCGATCTGGCAAGGTAAGAATAAGGATGCCGGACTGGAATTGTATGACCTCCTTACCGATATCGGCGAATCGCATAACGTGGCGGCGCAGTACCCGGACGTAGCAGAGCGAATAATAAACTTTCTCAAGACAGCTCGGACTCCAAGTCCATATTGGCCCGCAGACAGTGATGGACGATCATGAGTTGGACGGTCGTCGCAACGACGATATGGCGGCAATCGGGAATGGACAGGCTATACCTGACAATGTCCCTAATATGTCGGCGACTACTTTCCGCCTGCAACCAACCGATGCTGGTTACGAATAGCAGCGAACCCACGGTCAGCACGAGTTGGAGAACCGGGATTGCGCCATTCGTTGGCGGTCGCGATCGCTGTGAATGCTATCGGTGCAAACGGGATACCGCTAGAAGAAAGCGAAAACAAGTGCACACGTCATCGGGTCGAAGTGTCCAAACATTTGAAGATAGAGATTCACGCGGTACAGTTTACGGTACACCATACTGGAGACAATGTATGGAAAATGAAAAACGGCACGCATAACTCTACGCGCCGTCTGAACTTAAATGGTAGCGGGGGTAGGATTCGAACCTACGACCTTTGGGTTATGAGCCCAACGAGCTACCAGACTGCTCCACCCCGCGACTGAACGAAGAGCTAGTATATCAGCGGAAGATGCCTAAGTCAAACCCGCGACGGGATTTTGTTTGAGGGCGTCTGTTGTTCGCTTCCACGATGGCGTGTCGAGGGGGTGGGTAATACAAAATTGACACGACCGGGCGCAAATGGAAGAATGTCGCGGGTTTAGCTGCAAGGTGGTCGGAGTCCCCGCGTCTGGCGCGGGTGCATCCATGCTGTGGGAGGTAATACAGCCGTGAGTGTTGCCATTGATCATGTCCTGGAAGAGAAGCGTCATTTCGAGCCCAGTGACGAATTCGCGAAGAAGTCCAAGGTGCGTTCGCTCGAAGAGTACGAGCGCATGTACCGCGAGTCCATCGACGATCCTGAGGCGTTCTGGGCGAAAGCCGCATCGGAACTGCACTGGTTCAAGAAATGGGATCGCGTGCTGAATGACGACAATGCCCCGTTCTACAAATGGTTCGAAGGCGGAAAGACCAACATCGCCTACAATTGCCTCGACGTCCATCTGAAGACGTGGCGCAAGAACAAGGCCGCTATCATTTGGGAAGGCGAGCCGTATGGGCAGCGGACGATTCTCACCTACCGCGAATTGCATAGGCAGGTGTGCAAGTTCGCGAATGCGCTGCGCGGGCTTGGCGTCAAGCCGGGCGATCGCGTCGCCATCTATCTGCCCATGGTCCCTGAACTTGCGATAGCCATGCTGGCGTGCGCGCGCATCGGCGCGGTGCATTCCATCATCTTCGCGGGCTTCTCGTCGGCTGCTCTAGTCGACCGCATCAACGATGCGGGAGCCAGCGTGGTCATCACGTCCGACGGCGGCTATCGCCGCGGGCAGGTCGTGGAACTGAAGAAAGCGGTGGACGAAGCGTTGCTGAAATGCCCCACGGTGGGGCGCGTCATCGTCGTCGAGCGGACGCATACCCCGGTCCAGATGGTTCACGGGCGCGACATCTTCTGGCATGAGATCATGTTGATGCCGTCCGACGTGTGCCCGCCGGAGGAATTGGATTCGGAGCACCCCCTGTACATTCTCTACACGTCGGGCTCGACCGGGAAACCCAAGGGCATTCTGCACACTACCGGCGGTTACATGGTCGGGACCTATCTGTCGTCGAAGTACGTGTTCGACCTTCATGAAGAAGACACATTCTGGTGCAGCGCGGATATCGGTTGGGTGACCGGTCACAGCTACGTGATCTACGGCATCCTCGCGAACGGCGCAACGACGGTCATGTACGAGGGCGCGCCGAACTACCCAACGCCCGACCGCTTCTGGCAGATCATCGAGCGTTACCAGGTGACCGTGTTCTACACGGCGCCGACCGCCATTCGCGCGTTCTCGCGGTGGGGCGAAGGCTGGCCGGCCAAGCACGATTTGAGCAGCCTGCGTTTGCTGGGCACCGTCGGCGAACCCATCAATCCCGAAGCGTGGATGTGGTACCACAAGTATATCGGAAACGAGCGATGTCCGATTGTCGACACGTGGTGGCAAACCGAAACCGGCAGCATCATGATCACGACGCTGCCTGGGGCCATGAGCGCCAAGCCGGGTTCGGCCGGACTCCCGTTTTTCGGCGTGAAGCCAATGATTGTGGACGAGGAAGGCAACG
Organism: Candidatus Hydrogenedentales bacterium; assembly: GCA_041859475.1. GTDB lineage: Bacteria > Hydrogenedentota > Hydrogenedentia > Hydrogenedentales > SLHB01 > JAIBAQ01. Next base: position 1,562 of record JBHEKO010000369.1, on the reverse strand, counting down.
AGGTCGACCATTGCCACAGCGGGCTGCTCGTCCTTGGCGGGCCGTGGCCGGCCATGCTGCGCACGCTGTACCATGCCGACGACCGCTTCCAGGAAGTCTACTGGTCCAAGTTCGCCAAGCAAGGCTGGTACTTCACCGGCGACGGCGCATACGTGGATGAGAACGGCTACTTCATGATCATCGGGCGCATAGACGATGTCATCAACGTTTCGGGGCATCGTCTCGGAACGATGGAGATCGAATCGGCGCTCGTGTCGCATTCCTTGGTCGCCGAGGCCGCAGTCGTCGGCTATCCGCACGACATCAAAGGGCAGGGCGTGTGCGCGTTCGTGTCGGTGCCGGTCGGGACTACGCCGACGGAGCGCGACAAGGACCTGCTTCGCGAGCACGTTTCCAAAGAGATCGGGGCTATCGCGAAGCCCGACCAGATTCGGTTTACGGACGCGTTGCCCAAAACACGCTCGGGCAAGATCATGCGGCGGCTGCTGCGCGATGTGGCAGCCGGGCGCGATGCAAGCGGCGATACTACGACTCTTGAAGACTTCAGCGTATTGGCCAAGCTGAGGGAAGATCAGGAAGGATAGGGGAGAAGCACACTCCAGGGAAGGCTTTCTCTTCAGGGAAGGCCTTCCCTGTTTTCTATTTTCGGGCGCAACGGGAGCAGAGGCCGCGAATCTCCACGTGGATCGATTTGACGGCGCATCCGGGGAGCACTTTCTCCGCGATGTTCAAACGCCCCATCGCTTCTTGAGCAACATCGGACACACTTCCACACGCCGTGCACACGAAATGGTGATGCGGGTCCGGGTTCGCCTCGTAACGCGCCGGCCCCGGCAGCGAGCCCACGCGGGAAATAAGCTTCTTCTCTTCGAGCAATCCAAGCGTGCGATACACGGTGTCCAGCGAGATGCTCGGCATCTTCTTGCGCACGCGCCGATGAACCGTCTCGGTGTCGGGATGCGTATCGAGCCCCATCAGCTCGCGAAAAATCTCGATGCGCTGCGGCGTAATCCTGACGCCCGCATCTCTGCACGCTTCCAAGAAGTGCGTCATCGCCCGCTTTGAATCTATCGTCTCGTTTCTCATGGTCACCCTGTAAATTTCGGAATGAACTCTTGGCTAGTTTTTGCACGGGATCAGCGGCCTCACCCAAGCCGCATCGTACACCCTGTGGCAAACGGACCAGCCTGCTGCAATTCGATTATACCCCATCCAGCCCCGGAAACGACAATGCGGGCACGATCAATTCCTCTTGACATCGAATGGTTCTTACGGTAGAGTGACTCTGAGATAAGAATAATTCTTATTTCGGAGTGCAAGGTATTGGTCCAGAGCGAGGGAGGGTATGCATATGCAGAAAACGAAGTGGCGCTTGTTCGCACGTGTGGCATGCGGGGCGGCAATTGCCCTGAGTCCGGCCATGTACGCGCATGCGCAAGCCGCCGAAAAACCGACCAGCTTCGCGCCGGTCGTGATCCGTGAGCCCTTCGATTCCGTCGTGAAGCGCATGTCGGAGAAGAAGCCGGAGATCGAGAAGGCGCAGAAAGCTCACCTCGAGCTGC